>JAHEYA010000458.1 GCA_023251855.1 Bacteroidota bacterium | reverse complement strand
CAGTTAATACCCCTAAGCTCTGCTTCGGGGTGATAAAATGTTCGCTTTTGCGAACACAATTTTGTAAGCATTAAGAATTAGTTATGCGATACTCCGCAGCTCTGCTGCGGGGTTATTCATTGTTATAATTTTTTTTAAAATTTATATCCCGGATAATTTTTTGAAAATTCATCGGGAGAAAAAGCATGGTTAATGCGAACATTAAAAAATTCGTAACCTTCATAAAGACCTTCATCATCATATACTTTCATACTTATAGGTATAAACTTTTTTTTATCAATGTAGATAATTACTTTATTGCAATATGGGGTAGGTATAAGTAATTTTTGACCTTCTTTTAGTTGACCAAAATAACTTGAAAGTGCATTTTTATATCGAATTTTATAATCACTTGTATTTAATTTTTCAGCTATAGTGGTAACTGTTTCTCCTTTCCCTACTATATATTCAACGTATTTGTATTCAGGAAAATTAATTAATAGCTGATAACAATCAATATTGTTCCAAACCAATATACCTGCAGATGCAAAATGTTTGTCGAAATCTTTAGGCGCTTTTACAATAGTAGTGGCAATCATAATTCCGATGCGTTGAAATCCCAAATCAAAAATAGTATGGTGCTGATCCTTACGCATAAGGCTTCCATAAGGGTCTAAATCTAAATTGAAAAAAGAAAAATAAGGAGTATGAACTATGGCATTACCTTTATTCGAGCCTTGAACCCATAATACTTCTGTACCTTTCAAAATACTTTTGAAATATATTTTTTTAGGATTGGAATTAATTTTTATATGAGATTCAGCAAAAAATAATTGACCATTTGCCCCCCGCTCTGTCGATTTTAAATCAAATTGTTGGGTTTTAATATTTTTAAGGCTATCAATCATAAGAGAAACAATTTCTTTGCAGGATAAATTTTCCGTTGGCAAGGAACTACCTGAAAAAAGAAAAGGAATACCGATGATAGCTAATAGTTTCAAAAGTCGCATATTGCAAACTTAATAAAAAATGATTCTAACCACGATTTGTGTGGGTACAATTAGTTCAGTATTTTCGTTTAACTATTACAAATGACTATGAAAATTATAGGAATAATACCAGCCCGTTATTCATCCTCTCGTTTCCCGGGTAAACCTTTAGTTGATATAGGTGGAAAATCAATGATACAGCGTGTTTATGAACAATCAGCGAAATCAAAATCTTTAAGCGATGTACTTGTTGCAACCGATGACGAGCGAATTGAAAAACATGTAAAAAATTTTGGTGGCCATGTAATTATCACAAAAGTAAGCCATCAAAGTGGCACAGACAGGTGTTTTGAGGCTGCGCAGAAATATTCTAAGGCTGATATAGTAATAAATATTCAAGGAGACGAACCATTTATTCATCCTGAACAGATTGATTTGGCTGTATCTTGCTTCGATTCAGATAACGTACAGATTTCTACTCTGGTAAAAAAAATAAATACCAATGAAGAATTATTTAGTATCAATACTCCTAAGGTACTGCTGAATAAATACGGAGAGGCAATTTATTTCAGCCGGCAAACAATACCATTTTTAAGAGAAAAGGACACAACCGAGTGGCTCAAACACCACACATTCTATAAGCATATTGGCATCTATGGGTATACTACCAAAGTGTTGTCGGAAATTACTGCTCTTAAGCAATCATCACTTGAGCTTGCAGAAGGCTTAGAACAGCTTCGCTGGTTAGAAAACGGATATAAAATTAAGACGAAGATAACCGATTTTGAGAGTGTTTCAGTGGATGTGCCTGAGGATATTAAAAAGCTCACAATTTTTTTGTAATTTTAGGTTCTGAAAAGAAAATTACAAATCTTCCTGAATTGCGAATGTTTTATTATTTTGAATTCGCGAAAGTTGGCATAGGAGTGGAGTACGAAAAAATGCACTGTTAGCTAATTTCAGGTCGCTCCTACGGAGTTTCGATTTTTAAATTTATTCTTTTCTACAAACAGGTCGTCCCTAGCGGGACTGTTTAAAGCTCCATAGGAGCGGACTGTTGGTAGAAAACAAATAATATCGTGATATTTTAGCTCCATAGGAGCGACCTGCTGTGCAATTTTTTGTACACCCGGAGAGGATTTCGTAAATCGTTAATAGTAGTATTTCTTAGTAGTATGAAAGTAGATAAACATATAAGCGAATTATTATACGAGAATGATTGCGTAACTGTTCCTGAGTTTGGAGGTTTTGTTGCAAACTACGCACCTTCAAAAATTCATTCTTCGCAACATTCATTTGCGCCTCCTTCAAAAAGTATTATTTTTAATAAAAATCTAAAAAATAATGATGGCCTTTTAGCCAATCGTATTGCGACAATTGAAAAAACAACTTATCCGGAAGCACTTAAAACAATTAGTTATTTTGTATCTGCTACCAATTCGCAATTAAAAAAGGGTGAAAAAGTTACTTTTGAAGACTTAGGTATATTGCATCTGGATAATGAGCATAACGTGCAGTTTGAGCAAGGAACAACCAATCATTTGTTGGATGCATTTGGCTTGGCAAATTTTCATTCGCCTGCAATAAAGCGTGATACGATCACAAAAAAAATTGAAAGAGAATTTAAAGAC
>JAHEYA010000457.1 GCA_023251855.1 Bacteroidota bacterium | reverse complement strand
TTTTGAAAAGATCAAAAAAAATGTTCATACCCTACTGTTGCATAATTTTAAAGTGAAGGTGAACATGGTGGTAATAAAGGGAATTAATGAACATGCTATTTTTGATTTTATTAACTGGACAAAAAATTATCCGCTCAATATTCGCTTTATTGAGTTTATGCCATTTGCAGGGAATGCATGGCAAATGAAAAAGGTTTTTTCGTATGCTGAAATGCTTACCATGATTGGAGCTAAATATGAGTTTGAAAAATTAGAAGATGCAAAAAATGATACTGCAAAAAAATATAAAGTAAAAGGTTATTCAGGTAGTTTTTCTTTTATCACCACAGTGACCGAACCTTTTTGTAGTGATTGTAATCGCTTGCGAATAACGGCTGATGGAAAAATGAAAAACTGTTTATTCTCTCAAAATGAAACAGACCTGCTTAGTGCATTCAGAAGTGGAAAGGATATTAAACCTTTGATTTTATCCTGTTTGAAAAACAAAAAACAAGAGCGTGGCGGTAGATTTGATTTTGAGAATATTGAGAACAGAAGCATGATCAGGATTGGTGGTTGATTCTTTATTCCCCTTTGGCACCCTGTTCTATCCAGCATTGTATCACATCTCTTTCATCCTGAGTAATATGAGTTTTATTTGCCTGTGGCATTGTTTTAGTGATTACTGCACGCTGTAAAATCCGTTCTGAAAATTTCACAATAACTTTGGGATCATCAAACATAATACCATTAGGAGCCACTTTTAACAGGTCGTCCGTTGGGTTGGATGAATGACACTGAACACATCTTTTTGTAATAATTTCATTTACTTCAGCAAACGTTGCAGGTGCATTTTCTTTACAAACCGATTTTGTTTTTGGAATAGAAATTATAGCCATTCCAACAATACCTATAACTGCCACAGGAAGTATCCATACAGCCTTTTCACCTTGTTCGGTGAGGTTTAGATAATGTTTTACCAAAACACTTGCTACTGATAATCCAATTAAAACAATCCAGTTGAATGAGCTTCCGTAAGTACTTGGGAAGTGATTGCTGATCATAATAAAAATTACCGGAAGGGTAAAATAATTATTGTGACGTGATCTTAAAAGTGCGTTTTTTCCGAGAGCCGGATCAACTTGTTTACCTTCTTTAGCAGCATTTACCATCGCTTTCTGAGATGGAATAATTACTCTAAAAACATTGCCAACCATCAGGGTACCGATCATTGCTCCAACATGTATATATGCAGCACGACTACTAAAAACATGAGAAAGAAACCATGCAACACCTGTTATAAAGAGTAGCAGTAGAATTCCGAACAGGAGTGGTTTTTTCGACAAAGGAGATTTACAAAGAAGATCGTAAATCACCCACCCGCCTAGAAGTGTTCCTATACCTATGATTATAGCTGTACTTGGCGAAATGTCAAGAACAGCCGGGTCAATCAGGTAAAGTTTAGCATCTAAATAATAAACAATCACTAAAAGTGCAAAACCTGATACCCAGGTAAAATAGGCTTCGTATTTGAACCAATGAAGTTCTTTAGGAATTTGGGCAGGAGCAACTTTATATTTTTCGAGATAATAAAAACCTCCACCATGGATAGCCCACAAATTACCTGCTATTCCTTCCTTCAGATCTTTTGTTCTGTTTAAACTATTTTCTAAAAAATTGAAATAAAATGAAGCCCCGATCCAAGCAATTCCAAAAACAATATGTGCCCATCTTACAATCAAATTAAACCATTCCACCACATGCGATTCCAAAGTTGTACCTTTTACAAAAGCATAACAAACATAAAAAAACACAAAAAGCAAAGTGCAATAAAATAGAAAGGATCTTATTTCTTTTAAGTCCTTTGTTTGGTCTTTTATTTTTTCTGCAAACTGAGAAGATTCAGAAGTGTGACCAAGCTTTTCTTCCAACTCTAAGGCTGATATAGCTATGTTCATTACCCATAAAACAAGTAAAATTAGGACAGAGAAAACTACTGCAATCCATAAATCAACATTGTTAATTAAGTGATTTAATGATTTCACAATTCGGCAATTATTAAGTTTGTTTCCAGATTATTATAATGCCTAAATATATAAACAAGTTTAATATATTTGCTAAAATTGATTGTTATCATGAAAAATATTTTTCCTGATCTTGGTTTACATAGTACAAAAGTTCTTACCGAATATGGTTTTAAGGACGCTACTGTCGTGATCAAAAATGGAATAATTTCGGACATTTTTGAAGGTAAAATAGATTCGTCTGATTTCCTTATTGAGGATGTTGGTGATCTGGTTATAATGCCCGGTATCATTGATTCACATGTTCATATTAATGAACCGGGAAGAACCGAATGGGAAGGTTTTGAAACTATTACCAAAGCCGCTATCGCCAGTGGCATAACCACTTTGGTGGATATGCCCTTAAATTCAAGCCCGGTAACCACATCTGCGCAAGCGTTGCAAAACAAAATAAAAGCAGCAACAGGCAAGCTATATTGTAATTGCGGATTCTGGGGAGGAATAGTGCCCGATAATTTAAACCAACTGGAAGAGTTAATTGAAGCCGGAGTGCTTGGAATCAAAGCCTTTTTAACTCATTCGGGTATTGATGATTTTCCAAAT
>JAHEYA010000456.1 GCA_023251855.1 Bacteroidota bacterium | reverse complement strand
TGAAGAAGATTCTTATTATTACTGCAATTGCTCTTACAAGAACATTATTAGTTGCTCAGGACAATGCAAATGAACTTAAAAATTTTCGTTTCGGTTTGCAGGCTACTCCGTCAATAGGTTGGTATAATCCTGATAATACAAATCGTCAGCAGAGTGGTGGAGTGGCGGTAAAAGCCGGTGGTGGCTTAGTTACCGAATTTCGTTTAAATAAAATTATCAGTTTTCTGACCGGTTTACAGTTTGACTTTAATGGTGGAAAAATAAAATATTTAAATGATGCATATCCTGGTCCTGAAGATAATAATGGAAGTGCTGTTTATTTTTATTCTAAAACAGATGCTACAATAGCAAAGTTTTCAACTGTGAGCAGTACAAGTGCTTTCACAAAATATAAACTTGTGGAACGTAAATATAATACCACCTACCTGACTATTCCATTAACTTTAAAAATGAAAACACAGGAGATTGGGATGATGACCTATTTTGGTCAGTTCGGGTTAAATAATTCATTTCGTTTGAAAGCAAAAGCGGATGATAACCTTGTTCGTATCGCTTCTGATAACCTTACTGAGCTTGAAGCAACAACACTTTCAAATTTGGATATAAAACAGGATATGAACTTTTATTATGGTGCCCTTAATTTTGGTGCCGGTGCTGAAATGAATTTAGTGGGTAGCACTTCTTTAGTATTCGGTTTAAATTTTCTTTATGGACTTTCACCTGTTGTTAGTAGCTCTTCCGACTATGTAAGACGTCAGACAAATCATGTGACAGGTCTTGATTATCTTGTTCCATATCAACAAAAAATAACGAATAGAGTTGTTCAATTAACAGTTGGTATTTTATTTTAAGCAAAAATAATATTCAGTACATTTAATCCCGATTTCAGAACAGAAATCGGGATTTTTATTTTGAGTCAATGAATAATAAAGAAGTAATAAATCATATTGTTAATTGGCTAAATCACTATAGTGAGCAAAGCAAAACCAATGGTTTTGTTATTGGTATTTCAGGTGGTATTGATTCAGCGCTTACTTCAACCTTGTGTGCAAAAACAGGTAAACCGATCATATGTTTGAATATGCCTATTCATCAGCATAAAGCGGAATATGACAGGGGTCATGAACATATTGAATGGTTGAAAAAAAATTTCAATAATGTAACATCATTTGAAGTACAACTTACCGAAACTTTTAAATCTTTCAGTATTGCCTTGCCGGATGAAACTCGTGATTGGCTTACTATGGCTAATTCAAGAGCTCGTTTGCGAATGACTACTTTATTTGCTTTTGCTGGTAGTAAAAAAATGTTGGTTGCCGGAACAGGCAATAAAGTGGAAGATTTTGGTATTGGATTTTTTACAAAATATGGTGATGGAGGAGTGGATTTGAGTCCTATTGCGGATTTAATGAAATCGGAGGTGTTTGCACTTGCGAAAGAGTTAGGTGTTGTAAAATCTATACTTAATGCAAAACCAACTGATGGCTTATTTGCAGATGGACGAAGTGATGAAGATCAGATTGGTGCATCCTATGATGAGCTGGAATGGGCAATGAAATTTATTGAAAATCCACATGATTTTTCACGATTGTCGGATCGACAAAAACTCGTTTTAGATATTTATACACGCATGAATAAAGCAAACCAGCATAAAATGAATCCTATTCCGGTTTGTCTTGTTCCGGAGGAATTAAAATAAATTTAATGATTCAAGATCTTTATACCCATTTTCTTAAACACCCTGTTATTTGTACAGATACACGGGATATCAAACAAGGTTCTATTTTCTTTGCATTAAAAGGAGATAATTTTAATGCGAATAAATTTGCCGAACAAGCATTAAATTCAGGTTGTTCACTGGCAGTGATAGACGAAAAACACTACAAAAAAGATGAACGCTTTTTTTTAGTAAACGATGTTTTATCCACTTTACAATCACTTGCGAATTATCATCGTAAACAATTGTCGATACCGGTTATTGGAATTACAGGTACCAATGGAAAAACCACTTCTAAAGAACTGTTGAATGCAGTATTAAGTGAACAATATAAAGTATTAGCTACCAAAGGAAATCTGAATAATCATATTGGTGTGCCTCTCACTTTACTTAACATTACCAATGAACATGAAATGGCAATTATTGAAATGGGAGCAAATCACCAGGAAGAAATTGCACTTCTTTGTTCAATTGCTGAACCGGATATGGGAATGATAACAAATATCGGGAAAGCGCATTTGGAAGGCTTTGGTGGGTATGAAGGTGTTGTGAAAACTAAAAACGAATTGTATGATTTCATCAAACAAGAAAAAGGAAAATTGATTGTTAATGCAGATGATGAATTGCTTCAAAAACTTTCTGATGGTAGTGATAGAATAACTTTTGGAATCTCCGAAAGTGCTGATTATACTGGTGTATTAGTAGAGTGTAATCCTTTTGTAAAGTTGAAATGCAAGGAAAAAGAAGATTCTCAATCTATTGATAAAAAACAGTTGATCTCCACTCAATTGATCGGTAAATATAACTTTAGTAATATTTTGGCAGCAGCCTGTATAGGTCACTATTATGGTGTTTCTGAAGAGCAAATAAAAAAAGGATTAGAAAATTATGT
>JAHEYA010000455.1 GCA_023251855.1 Bacteroidota bacterium | reverse complement strand
ATTGAACAATTTTAAAACTCTTTACTCAATTTCAAATCTTTTAGGAGAGGCTTTAATTGATGGCATTTCAACGTTTCAAGATAATCTTATGAGAATAAATACATCAAATTTACCATCAGGAATATACTTCCTTAAAATCAGTTGTAACAATCAAACATTTATCACAAAAATTGTAAAGCAATAGAAAAATAAATAGTACTTAATTATAAAGACTTTTAAATGAACATAAACGACAAATGCACATCAGCCAAACTTTGCCAGACTCCTACATTTACGTAAACTTTTGTTTGCTAAAAGCCTTTTCCTCAACTAATTTTGAATAGAATTTATAAATCAGTATTTAAAAAAAATCCCATGAAACAAACCCTACTCCTCGCATTTTTCTTTTGTGCAATACATCTTGAAGCACAAGTATCATGGCAACACATGGCTAGCCTCCCTGGTCCCGGAAGACACCACGCAATTGCTTTCAGTCATGGAACAAAAGGGTATGTAGTAACTGGCGAAGGCTCTAGTTTGATGAAAGACTTTTGGGAATACAACAGTCTCACTGATACCTGGACTGCTCTTCCAAACTATCCCGGACCGGCACGTTCATTTGGCTGTGGTTTTGTAATTGGTGATAAAGCCTATATCGGTTTTGGACACAACACTTCTTCTACTTATTTAACAGACTGGTGGCAGTACGATTTTAATACTTCCACTTGGACTCAAAAAAATAGCTTTCCAGGATCTGGACGTGATCACCCCGCTTGTGCGATGATGAATGGTAAAATTTATGTAGGTTTTGGAGATGATAACAGTGGAAATTACAAGGATTGGTGGCAGTATGATCCAGCAGGTGATTCGTGGGTTCAAAAAGCACAATATCCCGGGGCTAGTATGCACCACCCTGTTACCGCCCAATTCAATAATCTTATTTATTTAAGCCAGGGACATCTTTCAGGTGGTGGAAGTGTAAAATTTTATTCTTATAATGCAACTAATGATACATGGACTACCCTTACAAATATGCCAGGGCCAGGTGTTGTAGCCGGTGCGTCTTTCTATATGGGTAATAATAAAGTGTATTCAGGCTGTGGTATTACTGAGCCTGCAAGTGTTTTTCATAATGAATTTTATGCATATGATATTACTGCTACAACATGGAGCCCAATTGCTAATTACCCCGGTAGCGGAGTTTTCGGACCTGTTTCTTTTGTTATCGGTAATGCCGGATATGTGGTTACTGGTGCCAGTACATCAGGTACCAATACAAAAGATCTTTATAAACTTTCAAGCCCAAATGCACTGGATGCCGGTATTCAATCTGTTACCAGCCCGAACGGTGTTTCTTGCAGTTCTACCTTTTCTCCAACTGTGCTATTACAAAACTTTGGTACTACTACTTTAACATCTTGTTCAATAAATTTTCATCTGGATAATAATGCTAATCAAACACAAAGCTGGTCGGGTTCATTAGCAAGTGGAGCATCTGCTGTTATTACACTTCCATCCATCACTGTTACCTCCGGGGCACATACTTATACCTGTTCAACAAGTAGTCCAAACAACAGTACTGATGCGAATCCGAGCAATGACCAGGTTCAATCATCTTTTAATAGTGCTGCTCCGGCTGCTCTTCCTTTAATGGAAGGGTTTGAAAGCAGTACCACTATCCCTACCGGTTGGACTATTTCCAATCCGGATAATGATGCTGCTTGGCAAGTAAGCACTACCGTTGCAAAAACGGGGTCTCACTGTCTTGGATTTAATAATTGTAATGGCAATGGTAGTACTGATATGACTGGCAAAAAGGACAAATTAAGCAGTACGATTTATGATTTTTCAACCGCCTCAACTGCACAAATGTCCTTTGATGTAGCATATGCGCTGCTTGTTTATCAGGGTACTTCTTATAACGATTCACTTACAGTTTTGGCTTCGTCAAATTGTGGTAGCACTTGGTCAAAAATTTATGCGAAAGGTGGAAGCTCACTGGCATCAGGCCCACAACAAACCTCTGTATCCAGTTGCTGGTCGCCTACTACATCTGACTGGCGCAATGATGTTATCAATTTAAATTCGTTTTGCGGACAAAGTAGTGTTATGTTTGCTTTTGTAAACCGCTCTGCTTGGGGTGAATGGATATATCTTGATAATATCAATATTACTTCTACTAATACAACAACCGGAATTTCTTCACTCAATTCTAACCAAACTGTAAAGATTTACCCTAACCCTGCAAGTACTTTCGTTACTATTGAAGGGGTGTTCAATTCAGAAAAAATCCATTTCAACCTGTTTAATATACTTGGCGATGAAATAAAATCCGGAGATATTTTAACAAGCGGAAATAATTTTACCGGAACACTTCAGGTGAGTGATATTGCACACGGAATGTACTTTTTGAGAATAATTGATGGAAATAATACATTTACTAGAAAGATAAATATTGAATAATCAAATGTTTTCGCTATATTTGGAGTTATGAACTATAAAATTAAACCCATGAAAAAACTGCTACTTTCCACATCTGCTCTTTTAACAGCAGCACTATTAACTGCGCAAACCACCGCTACTAATTTTACTGTTAGCGATTGTAGCGGAACATCACATGATCTTTTTACTGAGCTAAAT
>JAHEYA010000454.1 GCA_023251855.1 Bacteroidota bacterium | reverse complement strand
GTAATGGTGCTTACTTCTGCATGTGGTCCCGCCTCTTTTGAATACCCACTAGATTCACTTCAATTCAATTACGGAGATCAATATCGGGGTGAAATTAATGTCGATAAATTTGGAAATGTAGTTGTGGCAAGCTCATCCCGATCTGCTAATTTCCCTATGGTTGGTGGTTTTGACAATACATTGGGCGGACAACAAGATGCTGTTGTTTTTAAATTCAACCCTAATTTAACTACTTTGCTGTGGAGTTCCTTTTTAGGTGGAAGTGATAATGATGCCGGTTATGCCCTGTATTTAGATGATTCTTTAAACATATATGTGGCCGGAGGAACCAGAAGTTTAAATTTTCCGACCACTGCCGGATGCCTTAAACCTGCTTATAGCGGTGGTAAAGCCGATGGTTATATTTCAAAAATAAAAAAGGATGGAACAGCAATTTTATTTTCTACCTATTGGGGTACTGCATCGTATGATCAATGTTATTTTGTTCAGTTGGATAGAAATGGTGATGTATATGTGGTAGGACAAACACAAGGCGCAATGCCCATAACAAGTGGTGTTTACAGTAACCCCAATAGCGGTCAGTTTATTACAAAAATGAATGACTCCCTGAATACTCTTATGTTTTCAACTGTTTTTGGGAATGGAAACGGACTGCCCACTATTTCGCCTTCGGCTTTTTTGGTGGATGATTGTCAGAATATCTATGTTACCGGTTGGGGCGGAAATATTATTACAGGTATTCCAACTACCGGAATGCCGGTTACGCCAAATGCCATACAGCCTTTATCCGGTGATGGATTTAATTTTTATTTGTTTGTGTTATCAACAGATGCTTCTTCTTTATTTTACGCAACTTATTTTGGTGGCGCACTAAGCCATGAGCATGTAGATGGCGGTACCAGCAGGTTTGATAAAAAAGGAATTGTTTATCAATCGGTTTGTGCAGGTTGTGGTGGTTTTAATGCATCAAACCAGCATGATGATTTTCCGGTAACGCCCGGTTCATGGCCTAATACAGGAGCTGATGTGAATCATAATACGCAAAATTTTAATTGCAACAACGGAGTTTTTAAATTTGATTTTCAGATACCGCCTGCAAATGCAAGCTTTACATTGGATAGTTTAGCAGGTTGTGCTCCATTTAAAGTTAATTTTACCAATCACAGCTCTGCATGGCAAAGCTATTTGTGGAATTTTGGTAATGGTGATACTACTTCCACAATTTTAAACCCGATTAAAACTTATACGGTTCCAGGAACATACCATGTTACACTTATTGTAAAAAATTCGGTGTGTGATGTAACCGATTCTGTATCCACTAATATTACAGTATATCCGGGTATTACAGCTGATTTTAATTTTACTACTCCCCCTTGTTCCGATAGTGTTTATTGCTTTGATTCTTCAGCTGTTGCACCTTTTTCATGGTTCTGGAATTTTGGTGACGGACAAACATCAACGTTGCAAAACCCCTCTCATCTCTATGCTACAAGTGGTATGTACGACATAACATTAATTTCAAAAACAAATCATGGTTGTGCAGATACAATACTGGTGCAGTTTAATAACCTGTTAGGTGTTACCATAAATCCGAACGCTACCATTTGTTTAGGAAGTAATCATCAATTAAATGTCACAGGCGGTATTTCTTACAACTGGCTACCTTCAACAGGTTTGAGCAATCCTTCCATAGCCAATCCGCTGGCTAGTCCAACTAGTACAACAACATATACAGTATCAATAAAAGCAGTAAATGCCAATGGAGATACTTGTACAAAAACACTTTCAACAAAAGTTACTGTTGTTGATCCCTCAATGATTTCAATCACTGCAACTGCTGATAAAGATACCATCCGAGAAGGGGAGTCAACCCTAATTCACGCTATTACAGATACAACATTAACCATAGTATGGACTCCCGGAGCAAGTTTAGATAATGTGAATTCATTTAATCCTACTGCCACTCCTGCCACTACAACTACTTATACTGTTACAATAGTAGATTCTTCCGGATGTTCAAAAAGTGCCACAGTTACTATTTATGTGAGATCTAATAAATGTGAGGTGGCTGATATATTTGTTCCCAATACATTCACGCCTAATGGAGATGGAGCTAATGATGTATTATACGTAAGAGGAAATGAAATATCCGAACTTTATTTTGCAGTTTATAACCGTTGGGGTGAAAAAGTGTTTGAAACAACTGATATTACAAAAGGCTGGAATGGCATATATCATGGGATGAAAGCCGACCCCGCTGTTTTTGCCTGGTACATTAAAGCCAAATGTTTTAATGGAAATGAACTGAAAAAACAAGGAAATATTACCTTATTAAGGTAACCTTTTACTTACCTTAGTTATAATATCTTAGAAGCTAGTCTAAAAATGATAAAAAAAAATATCCTACATTAACAAATAGTTTAATAGTATTGAGATGTAAAAGTCCTTCTCCTTTGGAGAAGGATTTAGGATGAGGTCAAAAAATGCTGATTTTGGGCACTTTGTAAAATATTTTATTAAAATAATACTCCGAAGCTCTGCTTCGGTAGTCGAGTTAGTAATGTAAAATATTAACTTTGTTTTTATGAGTGAACATATTCATAAAAGCCATAATAAAAGTTTGCTTCTTT
>JAHEYA010000453.1 GCA_023251855.1 Bacteroidota bacterium | reverse complement strand
GGTGCCTGGGTTGGTCAATTTATCGGTCATAATATTGAAGGAAAAAAGCCTTCATTTCTGAAAGACCTACTGTTTCTGCTAATTGGACCAATGTGGCTACTCAGTTTTATTTATAAAAAATTAGGTGTTTCCTATTAAAATAATTTTTTTTATATGTCATATGTTATTTCATACCTCACTGTCATTCCGAACCCCTGTAAGGGTGAGGAATCTTTTTATTATGAAAAGATTTCTTCCGGAGTTTATCCTGACAAAGGAAGGGGTCGAAATGACATTGGTTATGAGCTATTTCGTTCAATATATAATTCTTATTCGTTATATTCTCTAATCTTCAAAAAATATTTTCTTCTATCAGTTCTTACAATACTACTGTGTATTGACCTTTCTAATGCTTCTAAAGCTCAATCGATCCATGTACCTGCAGACAATTCAAAATTGAGTATCCTCACTTGGAACTTATACATGCGTCCCCGAATTGTATTTAAAAATGGACAGGTTCAAAGAGCGCATGCTATTGTAGAACAATTGAAAGATCAAAATTATGATGTGATCGTATTTCAGGAAGCCTTTGATAATAAAGCAAGAAATATTATCTGGAAAGGTTTGAAAGAAAAGTTTCCATATCAATCAGGAGCACCTAAAAAGAAACATTTTTACAAAATAAGTACCGGTGTTTTTATCATTAGTAAACTTCCATTAAATGCAGTAGATGATATTTATTTTTCTACCTGTGGCGGCAGCGACTGTTTTGCAGTGAAAGGTGCGGTTCTGGTTTCTCTCACTAAGAACAATCACAAAGTACAAATCATTGGAACACACTTGCAAGCTGCTAACGGCAGAAAAATGCCGGGAGAAAAAATCAGAGAAATTCAATATCAGGAAATTAAAAATAAATTGATGATAGCTCATGCAGAAACAGGTGTTCCCCAGTTTTTGGTTGGTGATATGAACATTCATAAAGATGATAAACTAAGCTATGAACAGCTTCTTTCTACTATGGATGTTATTGATGGAGAAATATCCGGAGAAAATAAATTTTCATCCGGTGGCGGACAAAATGATCTTCGAGAACCTAATGACAAAGCACATTTGATAGATTATGTTTTGTGCAGAATAAACGGATGCAAAGTAAATTTCACCCAACGCTGTGTGCAAATATTTCAGCAAAATTGGGGCAAAAATCACAAAGATCTTTCTGATCATTATGCGGTGTTAGCGGAGATCGCACTTAATTAAAACGCATTTAAATTTTTGAGAGAAGCTATTTAATTGGCAGATACTACCATTCAACATTTTTTTATTATGGAAAATACAGATGATCTAAAAAAGTATTTCGACTCTAAAGAGTATATCACCCAAATAATCGGCATTGATAAAGCGGAAGCGCCAAAGGCAAGTGAAAGCGAGTTAACAAATCTGATTTCATTACTAACCAACCCCGAGAATAAGGCTTTTAAAGAAGAAACACTCTTAACTTTAAAAAAAGAAAAAGCAGGTGACAGACTACTTCTTGCGATTGCTAGTCCAAAAGCAAAAACGAATAAACACTTGTTAGTTGCTGCTTGTTGGGAATCTGAAATTAATTTTAGCAAATACCTTTCTTTCTTCCTTATCCTTGCTTTGGATAGCGATGATTTGGTTTCATTAGAAGCTATAACAGTTATTTCAACAATGGAAGGCCCTTTTGATACCAATGCAGTAAAAGAAGGAATTAAAAAAGTGAAAGCTTTTATCCAAAATAGCGCTACTGTTCCAAGAACAGTGCTTTTGAATGATTTGGTTTTTACTTTGGAAGAGTTTCTTAATGCATAATGATTATTCCACCATCAACGCCTTCATATACTCATTCATAAATAATCCATTAGGGTCAAGCTGAGTGCGTATCTCCTGAAATTTATTCCACATCGGATACAGTTGAGATAATTCTTTTGCAGTTCTGGTATGCATCTTCCCCCAATGTGGTCTGCCATTATACTTTTTGAAAATAGTTTCTATCGCGTCAAAATATTTTTTATACTCCATTCCCTTATACATGTGTATTGCAATATATACCGAATCCCTCTGATAAGCCGGACTTAGCCATATATCATCTCCTTTCACAAAACGTACTTCAACGGGAAAATTGACTGCAAAATTATTTTTGCTGATACATTCTCTCATTTCATTTAAAGCTACAACAGCATGTTCAGCCGGTAAATTATATTCCATTTCCTGAAATTTTACAAGACGAGGTGTAGCATATATTTTATGGCTATAGTTGATGTCGAGGCCAGTTGAAATTCCGGCTGCCGAAATTTTACATACTGTTTTACAAACCGATGGAAAAATTCTACTCAATTCACTTAACACTTTAAATGCTCCATTTTCAAGAATCATATCATTAAAATATTTCATAAAAGAAGCTTCCTTTGGCTCTTCATCAGTGATGTTTAACATTTTTGTCTGAATAGTATTGGTATGCGGAAACCAATAGAATTCAAAATTCCGGTTTTCTGTTTTATATTTTTCAAGATTGTTCAAACACTCATCCAGTGTGCTTTTGCCTTTACGATATTTTAGTTTATAGGTTGGTACTAATTGTAATTTTACTTTTGAAATGATTCCTAAAGTTCCCATAGAAACCTGTGCTGCT
>JAHEYA010000452.1 GCA_023251855.1 Bacteroidota bacterium | reverse complement strand
CTTTTTTTAATGTTAATGCTAAATGCAAACGGTTGCGTTCACCACCGGAAAGTATTCCACATTTTTTTCCTTGGTCAGAACCATTGAAGTTAAATTTAGATACATACGCCCTGGAGTTCAGTGTTTGTCCACCAATCACAATATTTTCACTTCCGCCTGTAAGCACTTCGTAAATGGTTTTGTTAGGGTCAATTTCAGTATGTGATTGATCGACATAAGCGATCTTAACAGTTGCACCTACTTTAAACTCGCCTGTATCAGGAGTTTCCTGTTTCATTATCATACGAAACAAAGTAGTTTTACCTGCACCGTTTGGACCAATGATACCAACTATTCCGGCAGGTGGTAATTTAAAATTCAAATGTTCGTATAATAATTTATCACCAAAACCTTTCGAAACCTCCATCGCTTCAATTACTTCATTACCTAAACGTGGGCCGTTCGGAATAAATAATTCCAACTTTTCTTCAGAAACTTTTGCATCAGCACCCAACATTTTTTCATAATTCTGTAAACGTGCTTTCGATTTTGATTGTCTGCCTTTAGCACCCTGGCGCACCCAATCCAACTCTCGCAATAATGTTTTTTGTCGTTTACTTTCCGTTTTTTCTTCTTGTGCCAAACGTTTCTGTTTTTGTTCAAGCCATAGTGAATAATTTCCTTTCCATGGAATACCTTCACCACGGTCGAGTTCGAGAATCCAACCGGCTACATTATCTAGGAAATAACGATCGTGAGTAACAGCAATTACGGTTCCTTTATAGTTTTGTAAATGTTGTTCCAACCAGTCAACCGACTCTGCATCTAAGTGATTGGTAGGCTCATCCAATAATAATATTTCAGGTTCTTGAATTAATAAACGGCACAAGGCAACACGTCTGCGCTCTCCACCCGATAAATTTTTAACAGGTGAGTTACTCTCGGGGCAACGCAATGCTTCCATAGCTTGCTCCAGGCGGTTATCAAGGTTCCACAAATCAAGCTGGTCAATCTGATCTTGCAATTTTGCTTGACGATTAATGAGTTTGTCCATATCTTCAGCAGACATTTCTTCAGCAAATTTGTTATTTACTTCTTCATATTCTTTTAAAATATTTACGTGTTCCTGTGCGCCTTCACGAACAATCTCAATCACCGTTTTGGTATTATCCAATTGAGGTTCCTGCTCCAGCATGCCAATTTTATAACCCGGTGAAAAGTGTATCTCACCCTGATAATTTTTCTCAACACCTGCTATGATCTTTAATAGCGTTGATTTTCCGGAACCGTTTAAACCTAAAATACCAATTTTAGCTCCATAATAAAATGAGAGGTAAATATCTTTTAAGATTGTTTTACCTGCCGGTAACGTGCGACTCACGTTCACCATCGAAAAAATAATTTGTCTGCCTTCTGACATTTTTAAAATTTTGGATTTGTTAAATTTTTGATTTGTAGAATTGCCTAATAAATTAGGGAGTGTAAATATCGCAAATTCTTAGGAAAAAATAAAGGATAATATCATTTGCAGGTCAATGTTGTTTTGATAATGTACAAATGCCAACACACATTCTCGACTTCGAAATGACTGCGCATAGTCACTTCGAGATTTCTAAGATTCAAATTCATTTATTAAAAACTATTTTATGCCGCAATTTTGTTTACAAAAGGTGTTTGCCTTTTTTCTTCTGCTGTTATTCGATGAACTAATTTATTTTTCACAGCATTTATTCAAATAATACCTCGCAGCTCTGCTTCGGGGTTATTCATTGAATTAAAAATGTATGAGAACATATTAAAGCAAAAGAAAGTTGCAAAAATGCTTCATACTACTGATACCAAACTTTCAGAGATAATACATCACAAAAGAAAACCGAGTATATCCTTTTTAAAAGCTATGCATCAGGTTTTTGGTATTGACGGAAATTTGCTTTTAAAAATTGCTTAATTTAAACCTCGAAATTAGGTTTTCGCTTTAGTTTTATACCTTATTTCTACGGCAATTATTTACAAATTAATAAGTCAATGGAAATTACTTTTTCTATTAAAGGAAAAATCTGCTAATCTTTTGAGGTTTCAAATTTAAACCTTATTTCACGCATAAAACCTGTATAAAATCATTTCAGAATTAAAAAAGGAAAACAAAAATATTTCAAAATACACACCATGCAAAACGATGAAAATGAAAATCCGATAGTAAATAAAGACCTTTCAGAAGAAGCTATTTCGCAAATAGCACCTGATGAAATAGAGTCAGATACTATTGAAGAACAAATTTCTGAAGATGAAATTGAAAGTCTGAGTAAAATCCAATTGGTAGATAAATTGGCAGATTATCTTTCTCAAGATGATATACATTCAATTTTTCCTGTTGCAAGTAGTATCAAAAAGAAATTGGATGTATTGGTTAAGGAGGAGTATGAGCGTAAACTTGACGTTTTCATGGGGGATGGCAGTCCGGCTGAAGATTTTGAACCAAAGAGAGATCCACTGGATGAAAAAATTGAACAGATCTGGAAAGACTTAAATCAAAAGAAGACAGCTCAGCGCAAACAAAAGGAAAAGTTATCGTTGGAAAATCTTTCTACAAAAAGGATCATCATTGAAGAGTTAAAGGAACTTTTAAAGGGTAATGATAATTTTTCTGTTTCTTAT
>JAHEYA010000451.1 GCA_023251855.1 Bacteroidota bacterium | reverse complement strand
AATTATGATACTAGATGAAGCAGTAGGGCAAGGGCCTGAAGGATCATTGGTAACAAGTGTTAGTGTTGCTGAACCTGCAATGATCTCACTAGGATGTGGCGTATAAACTGCATTCAGGTCATTATTGTTGGGGGCATAAGTACCATTGCCACCACCCCAGAATGCACTGGTAGCAGAACCTCCAATAATACCGGCTAAAGTAGCAGTACCATCGGCACAAATGGTTTGAGCCGGTCCGGCATTAACTGTAGCAGGTGAATTAACTGTAACGATAACCTGATCGGAAGTATTACAACCCGTTGCAATAATTGTGGTTGTTACTGTATAAGTTGTTACCGAGGGTACAGTACCGTTATTGACGGTTGTTATACCGGGGTCGGATACGGTAGCACTTGTTAATCCTGTTGAAGGTAACCAGGCATAACTGTTAGTTGCAGATGAAGTAGTTCCTACACTTGCAGTAGATCCGGAACAAATTGTTACATCGATTCCTGCATCTGATATTGGCAAAGGATAAATGGTTACTGTAACCGGTTTAACATCAATACATCCGGCCGGGGTAACTGTTTTTATATAATAAGTAGCACTGTTTAGTATCGCATTGGGTGAAACTAATGGATTTGTAGTTGCAGGATCGGTCCAGTAGGAGAGTAACCCTCCACCGGTGCTTCCTGCAGTAACTGCAGAAGTAGTTATATCAACAGGCCCGGGAGCACAAACAGCCGGAGGGTTTGTAATTGTCAGAACAGGTTTAGGATATATAACAACAGTTACCGGCTGTATATCGCTACAATGGATACCCGATGGAGCAATTACGGTATTTTTAATATAATAGGTGCCGCTTACCGATATTGCAGATGGATTGGCCAAAGGATTTGTTGCTCCTGCATCATTCCAATAAGTGATAGAAGCAAGGCCACTACTTCCGGATGTTATAGCCGGATCGGTAATATCTATTGTCAAAGGTTCACAAACAGGGGCGGGGCTGGTAATAAGAAGTACAGGAGAGGCTGTAACTGTGATCTGTCGGGAGATAACGCAGGTTTTATTTTGAGGAACTACAAATACTGTTAATGTAACTGTATACGTTCCCGGTGTTGTATATGTATTACAAATAGTTTGAGCCGAATTTTGATAAAACCCGGTTTGGCCATCACCAAAATCCCAGGTATAATCTGTATGTGATGGTTCATCGGAAGTTGAGCCGGCAGTGAAACAAACATTTAAAAGATTATTGCAATTGTTAATAATGGTAAATGCACCATTATTACAGCCGTCGGCAAAAATCTCTTTTTGTAAAAAGAGGATAGAAAATAAAATAAGTAGTTTTTTAAATTTCATTATGCAGCATTGAGTTAAACAATTTTTAATTTTTTTGTAATATATTCAACATATTTCTTTCCACTAAAACAGACTCTTTTTTAACAGAAATCGTTGCATGGGCTAAACTTTATAAGATAGCTGATAAACCGTAAATTTATTGAAAATATTTTAGTTAAGCAATATAATTTAAAAACCGGATTAATAGATTTACTGTGAGCAAGAAATAAAACTGAATAGCAAAGCGGGGGGAACTTAAACAGCCAACAATTATTTTTCTCTACGGGTTACTTTAAATTCGGTTCTACGGTTTTTGGCATGTTCTTCATCAGTACATTCAACACCGTCAGCACATTTATTGATCAATTTACTTTCACCATAACCTTTACCTGAAATTCTGTCTTTAGTAATTCCATTCATAATAAAATAGTCGACCACTGCTTGAGCACGTTGCTGGGAAAGTTTCAGGTTATGCTGATTAGACCCGCGCGAGTCGGTATGTGAATCGATTTCAATCACTAATTGTGGGTCATTATCCATGATATCTACCACTTTGTCTAACACTTTTAACGCTTCAAGTAAAACCTTGAATTCATCCAAATTATAATATATTTTTTCAACAATGGTAAGGTCTGTTTTAGTGTTTTTGGTAGCGGTTTTAAGCTGTAAAACCTTCAACCACGGATCATCAACATAAACTACTTCTAAACTTTTTTTCTCACTTGGCAAAATAGTGAAGTTGAATTTACCTTTATTGTTTGAAATTTCTTTAACCACATCACCTTTGCTATCTGTTAAATATAATTTTTTCAGTTTTTTCAGCTGGGGATCACTTTCATCCAACGTAAACAATATATTCTTATCGGAAGGAAGGTTTTCAAAATGAAAATTACCGAATTGATCTGTTTTTGTGGAAAATAATATTTCACCTTTTGCATTTACCACATTGATAATTGAATTAGCGATAGGAGTTTTATTGTCGCCAAGAAACTTCCCTTTAAATTCAACTCTTAGTTCACTATCTTCAACATCCATCAGCTTAAGCGTGTTTTTATCAGAAGCAAGGAAAGAAAATTTGAAGCCACCTTTTTTTCCAGATGTAGTAACCTGAATTTCTTTTCCATCTTTGTTTGTAATTACAATTTTGGTATTAGGTGCCAATTGTGTGTCACTTTCATCCACTTTTACCAAAAAATTTTGATCAGGTGGTAAATTCGTAAATACAAATGCACCAAAAGCGTTGGTAACGACTGTTTGCACTATTTTTCCATTTTCATTTACTAAATTAACTTTAGTAAAAGCCAAAGGTTTTGAAGAATTTTCG
>JAHEYA010000096.1 GCA_023251855.1 Bacteroidota bacterium | reverse complement strand
GTTCTTGTAGAGTTAAATACCGCTGATTTTATACAACTTACCAAAATCAAAGGTGTTGGACCATTTTATGCAAAAGAAATTATTAAATACCGTAATTTACTTGGCGGATTTTCTGCCAAAGAACAACTCTTGGAAATGTGGAAGTTTGATAGCATCAAATTTGGAGGAATAGAAAAATATTTAATTGTGGACCCTACCGAAATAAAAAAAATAAATATCAATACCTGTACTGCTGCCGAATTAAAACACCCATACATCAATTGGAATACTGCAAACGCAATTCTTAGTTACCGCACCAAACATGGTAAGTATACTGCTTTGCAGGACATAAAAAAAACAGATTTGGTAGATGACAAAACATACCGTAAAATTGTACCGTACTTAATTCTTAAATAAAATGCTTCAAGAAAAAATAAGATCCGAAATACGTGATGTTCCTGATTTCCCCAAACCGGGAATTCTTTTTAAAGATATCACTCCAATATTACACAATCCCAAACTTTGCAATGATATTGTAAGTATGTTTTCAGATTATTGTAAAGACAAAAACATAAATGCGATTGTAGGTGTTGAAAGTCGCGGATTTTTATTTGGTTTTGCATTGGCAAACAAACTAAATATCCCATTTGTTCTGGTTCGTAAAGCAGGTAAACTGCCGTATAAAACCATCTCTTATGAATATGATTTGGAGTATGGAAGTGCAAAAGTGGAAATGCAAATTGATGAGATTCAACCCGGTTGGAATGCTATGATCCATGATGATTTGCTTGCAACAGGCGGTACAGCGGAAGCTGCAGCTAAATTAATTCAAATGCAAAAAGGCAATGTTGCTGGTTTTGCGTTTGTTGTTGAACTTGAATTTTTGAAAGGTAAAGAAAGGTTGAACCAATATTCTAAAAACATTATTAGTTTGGTCAATTATTAAATCGTATACCATACCCTGACAGGGTTTTAAACCCTGTTAGGGTTAATTAGCACAATAAATTAATTATTTTTTTATACCCTTAAAAACTCGCACATGGATTTTAGCACCAATGAAAATCAGCTGATGATCGCTGATATGATCAAAAAATTTGGAAATGACCATATACGTCCTAAAATGATGGAATGGGACGAATCTCAAGAATTCCCGATAGAAGTATTTAAAAAGCTGGGTAATCTTGGTTTGATGGGTGTTTTAGTACCTACTGAATATGGAGGTTCCGGTTTTTCGTATACCGAATATGTTACTGCAATAGTTGAAGTAAGTAAGATTTGTGGTTCTATCGGACTATCAATGGCAGCGCATAATTCATTATGTACAGGCCATATTCTTGCTTTTGGAAATGAAGAACAAAAAAAGAAATACCTTCCTAAATTAGCTACTGCCGAATGGATCGGGGCATGGGGCTTAACTGAAACTGGCACTGGTTCTGATTCCGGTGGAATGGCTTCAACCGCTAAAAAAGATGGAGACTATTATATAATTAATGGTTCTAAAAATTTTATAACACATGCAATCAGCGGAAATGTGGCAGTTGTAATTGTTCGCACCGGTGAAAAAGGCGATAATAAAGCAATGTCAGCTTTTATTATTGAAAAAGGAACACCTGGTTTTAAATCCGGTAAAAAGGAAAACAAGCTGGGAATGCGTGCTTCAGAAACTGCCGAACTTATTTTTGATAATTGTCGTGTTCATAAATCCCAGATGATGGGAAAAGAAGGAGAGGGCTTTGCTCAGGCAATGAAAGTGTTGGATGGTGGTCGGATTTCAATTGCAGCATTATCAATAGGTATTGCCAAAGGTGCATTAGAGGCATCTATTAAGTATTCTAAAGAACGTGAACAGTTTGGTAAACCTATTTCTCATTTTCAAGCTATTGCTTTTAAATTAGCTGATATGGCTACCGAAATTGAAGCTGCTGAACTATTGACCCTATTAGCTGCTGATAAAAAGAATAAAGGCCAAAAAATGACAAAAGAAGGAGCATTTGCAAAATATTATGCTTCCGAAGTAGCTGTTAGAGCTGGAACACAAGCTGTTCAAATATTCGGTGGTTATGGCTATACAAAGGATTTTCCAGCTGAAAAATTTTATCGCGATTCCAAACTGTGCACTATTGGTGAAGGAACTTCCGAAATTCAAAAAATTGTGATAGCGAGAGAAATTTTGAAATAAAATTGAAATAAATAAGGATTTAGGATTTAGGATTTAGAAATTTTAATTATATTTGCATCCCAATTGAAGAATTGGAAAATAATGAAATTTGTGAATTGTAAAAATCCCAAATCCTTAATCAACAAATCCTAAATTATTAAAACATGTTAATAGTACCAGTTAAAGAAGGCGAAGCAATTGAAAAAGCACTTAAAAAATTCAAAAAGAAATTTGAAAAAACAGGAGTTGTAAAAGAACTTCGTGAACGTTCAAAATTCATTAAACCTTCTATCGTTTACCGCGAAGGAAAGAAAAAAGCAATCTACAAACTACAAATGCAAAAAGCTGAAGAAGGCTTGTAGTAGTTAGTTTCTAAATAATTTTGTCTGAAAGAGGTAAAATTTATTTTTTATCAGTATAACTTTTTTAAGGTTATATTCGTTCAAGAAATAGATTTTACCTCTTTTTTTTGTTCTTTATAATTATTGAATTTAATTGGAAGGACATTGCACGAGCAGGGCTACGTTAAGCGTAGCGTCCCGCTACGCTTTGTTTAACCAGGCTTCTAGCCTGTAAAGCATTGCATAGTAGGAGCTAAGCTGATGGGCTGATTTTATGGTGTGTTAGGGCTTAGGTCGTTTTATAAACTGTATTTGCACTTACCGTTTTTGTTTTAATTTTAACTCTACGAAAAAACTTCAATATGAATATTGAAACCCATAAAAATGAATTTTTAGAATTCGCTCGTTTCGAAAAACGCTTCTCCAACCACACATTGGTAGCCTATTCCAATGATTTAAACCAATTCATTACCTATCTCAATTCCACTTACGAAATAAAAAACACTGAAGAAATCAATCATACTATTATCCGCTCCTGGATAGTAAGTTTAATGGAACAAAAAATATCACCTCGTTCTGTAAACCGCAAAATCACTACACTTAAAACCTTTTATAAATATCTGTTGCGACAAAATATTGCGACAGAAAATCCAATGTTAAAAATACTTTCTCCAAAAACATCCAAACGATTACCTGCATTTGTCGAAAAAGAAAAAATGGATACATTGCTTGATGATACTGTTTTTGGTGATGATTTTGATGGACAACGCAACAAACTTATTCTCGAACTTTTTTATGCAACCGGTATTCGTTTATCTGAACTTATTAATCTCAAACAAGCGAATGTAGATTTGTATTTGTGTCAGATAAAAGTGCTTGGAAAACGTAACAAAGAACGTATTGTTCCATTTAATACAATTTTGAAAGAGCAGATTCAACAGTATATAACAGCCAAAGCAAATCTGAATAATGAGTTTTTGTTTGTCAATAAAGAAGGCAAACAATTGTATGAAAAATTTGTTTATCGGATAGTGAATACCTACCTTTCACAAATAACAACAGCTGACAAAAAAAGTCCGCATGTATTACGTCATACGTTTGCAACACATATGCTTAATAATGGTGCTGATTTAAACGCAATCAAAGAATTATTAGGTCATGCTAACCTTTCAGCAACACAGGTTTACACACATAATACGGTAGAGAAACTAAAAAATATTCACGAACAAGCCCACCCGAAAGGCTAAAGCCCCCTCCAACTCCCCCTGTGGGGGAGGGAGCCAACCCACAAGCAGAGGGCAGAGGGTTAAAGGGTAGCAACTCCTCCCCTTGGGGGGTGGGAGGGGCTCTTAAACTATTTAAAATGAAACCAAAAACCTTACTTCTCGCAATGCTACTGGTAATAGGCTTTGCCACAAAGGCCCAAAACTATGTGACTATACCTGATACTAATTTTGTTTCGTGGCTTACTGCTCTTTACCCCTCTTGTATGAGCGGCAACCAAATGGATACAACCTGTACGGCCATTACTACAGTAACTCAAGTGGATGTTTCATATCTAAATATTTCAAATTTAACAGGCATACAATATTTTACTGGACTTACGAATCTTGGTTGCATTAATAATCAGTTGGCAAGTTTACCAAGTCTACCACTTAATCTTCTAGGTTTAGATTGCCGGCAAAATATTTTATCAAGTTTACCAAGCTTACCAACTAGTCTTCATACTTTAGCTTGCAGTTATAATCAGTTGACAAGTTTACCAAGTTTACCAACAAATCTTCAATTTTTAGCTTGTGATTATAATCACCTGACGAATTTACCGAGTTTATCAGATAGTCTTAAAAGTTTATTATGCTATTATAATCAATTAACAAGCTTACCTATTTTACCAGTTAGTTTACAATATTTGTATTGCGCCAATAATAATTTAACAAGCTTACCAAGTTTACCGTCTAACCTTCAATCTTTAAATTTCGATAATAATCAGTTAAACAGTTTATCAAGTTTACCCTATACTCTTCAACTTTTACGTTGTGACAGTAATAATATTTCTTGTTTTCCAGTATTTCCTGATAATATAACAAATGGTTTTTCAATTCTTGGCAACCCCTTCAGTTGTTTACCTAATTATATTGCTTCAATGGATGCAGCAACATTAGCTTTTCCTCTCTGTATTAGCGGGGACAGCATAAACAACCCCTCAGGTTGCACAAGTGCAGAAGGAGTTGTTGGTTACATCTATAAAGACAACAATAACAATTGCATAAAAGATAATGGTGATTCGGTTATGAATAATATTCCGTTAAAGCTATTTGATAATAATAATAATTTGTTAGGACAAACCTATTCGTTTGCCTACGGTCTTTATAATTTTGCTGATTCACTTGGAACATACACTGTTAAGCTAGATACAACAGGTTTTCCATTTACTGCGCAATGTATTTACCCCGGCATTGATTCAATTGTTACGCTTACCAATTCAAATCCATTAGCATCCAATGTCAATTTTGATATTACCTGTAAGCCCAGCTTTGATATTGGTGTTCAATCTGTAATTCCAACAGGCATTGTGTTTCCAGGGCAGCCACACCAGTTAAAAATTCTTGCCGGTGATCTCAGCCATTGGTACAATCTTAATTGTGCGTCAGGCATCAGCGGTCAGGTAAAAGTTACAGTCACTGGAAATGTTACATACAGTGGTATTGTCCCGGGTGCGCTCACACCAAGCATTTCCGGCAATGTATTTACCTACAACATTTCAAATTTCGGCACCATTAATAATAATCAGGATTTTGGTTTACAGTTTATAACCGATTCTACTTCGCAAACCGGTGATCAAATTTGTGTGAATGTGGCTGTAACACCTATTGTTGGTGATAATGACACAGCCAATAATAATTATCAATTTTGTTATCAGGTTCTAAATTCTTTTGATCCTAATCTCAAAGAAGTATATCCGGTAAATGTTTTACCTGCTTATCACGATTGGTTTACGTATACTATTCATTTTCAAAACACCGGAAACGCCCCCGCCATCAACATTCGCTTAGTTGATACATTAAATTCTAATTTAGATATGGAAACTTTTCAGCTCATCAATTACAGTCACCACAATACAGTTACGCTAAGTCACAATGTGCTTACGTTCCGTTTTCCAAACATTCAGTTACCTGATAGTACCAGTAATCCTGAAGGTTCAAAGGGTTTTGTTCAATACCGTATCAAACCAAAACCAAATCTGCTATTGGGCACACAAATAAAAAACACTGCCAACATTTATTTTGATTACAATGCGCCAATTACAACCAATACAACAACAAATGAATTCACAACAATTAATTCGATAAGCTCAAATCTCACATCTCATATCTCAAATCTACTGGTGTATCCTAATCCCGGCAAAGGCCTGTTTACCATTAGAATGGAAGATTCAGGATTTAAGATGGAAAATGTGGAGGTTTACAATTTGCTTGGCGAAAAAGTATTTTCATCTTCAATTTCAAATCACTTATCTCAGCTATCAATCGACATCAGCGCCCAACCTGCGGGTATTTATTTTGTAAAAGTTAGTGCAGGAAATCAATCATTTAACAAAAAAATCAGTAAACAATAGATTGGTTATCTGTACCACACACAGATTCGTAAATTCGTAAAGATTCGTTATCTGTAACTCACATAGATTCGTAAATTCGTTTTTATTCGTTATCTGTACAAAAGTCAAATAATAATGGATTTTAAATAAAAGTTTATTAACTTTACCAAATCTCTAAATCTGCAATTCAACAAATCTCTAAATTCATAAAAAACAGGAGGACAAATTATGACAATTAAAATCCAATCCGTGCATTTTACTGCCGACAAAAAATTAGTAGAATTTATTCAAGAACGTATTGATAAATTAACCCATTATTATGATGGAATTATTAGTGGTGATGTTACGCTTCGTATTGATAAATCAAGTGATGCAACTAATAAAGTAGCCGAAATAAAAGTTCATATTCCCGGAAATGATCTCTTTGTAAAAAAGCAATGTAAAAGTTTTGAAGAAGCAGTAGATAGTTCACTCGATGCACTTAAAATGCAAGTGAAAAAACATAAAGAAAAAATGCAAGGATTATAGTCGTTTTTGAGATTAAAAAAGCTGAAAAATGCTCCGATTTTTAAGATCGGAGCATTTTTTTTGAAAAAAAACAAAAAATATATTGCTACTCAGTAAAAATTACTTACTTTTGCAATCCGTTTTTAGGGAGCATCTATCTAAAAAATCGGTCAAAATAAGCTGTAGTTCTTTTAAAATATAGTGGTACGGCAGATAAGCCGATGTAGCTCAGTTGGCCAGAGCAGCTGATTTGTAATCAGCTGGTCGGGGGTTCGAATCCCTCCATCGGCTCTTTTTTTGTGTCGGGGGAGATACCAGAGTGGCCAAATGGGACAGACTGTAAATCTGTTGTTTCGACTTCGAAGGTTCGAATCCTTCTCTCCCCACGCGTCCTCCGAAGCCTTGGCGAAGGAGGACTTATCAACTGAAGCTTTAGCGAAAGTGGGCTTGTCAACTGAAGCCTTAGCGAAAGTTGACTTGTGAAAAGAGAGAAAATTTTTTATAAAATAAATTAGTTCTTTAACATATTTGAAATAGTAAAATCATCCTTCACTAATTTGATGTATGATACAAGCGGAAGTAGCTCATTTGGTAGAGCGTCAGCCTTCCAAGCTGAGGGTGGCCGGTTCGAGCCCGGTCTTCCGCTCAAAGAGAGAAGAACGGGCGAGAAGTTTATGCTGAGCGTAGACGAAGCAAGCCCGGTCTTCCGCTCCTGAGGGGTGGTCCCGCAACTGCGGGATCTTCCGCTCTGTAAGAGTTTTAAGTTCATATTTAGTAAGCTTACTAACTGTGAAAAATAAAATGAAACTGAGAACTACAATTTGTGTTTTAGGTATTTTGGTTTGTAAACTTACAAACTTAGAACTTCCAACTTAGAACTAAAAAAGCTGTTGTAGCTCAGTGGTAGAGCACTTCCTTGGTAAGGAAGAGGTCGTGAGTTCAATCCTCATCAACAGCTCTTAATACAATTTGAAAATAAAAAATCCCTTTAGGGACTGATTTCGTAAATAAATAATAATAAAAATAACAATCTAAATAAATAAATACAATGGCTAAAGAAAAATACGACCGCTCCAAACCACACGTAAACATCGGAACAATCGGTCACGTTGACCACGGTAAAACTACCTTAACCGCAGCAATTACTATTGTATTGGCTGAAAAAGGTTTGTCTGAAGTAAGAGATTTCTCTTCTATCGACAATGCTCCTGAAGAAAAAGCTCGTGGTATCACCATTAATACTTCTCACGTAGAGTATTCTACTGCAAAACGTCACTATGCTCACGTCGACTGTCCGGGTCACGCGGATTACGTTAAAAACATGGTTACCGGTGCTGCTCAAATGGACGGTGCTATCCTTGTTGTTGCTGCTACTGATGGTCCAATGCCTCAAACTCGTGAACATAT
>JAHEYA010000450.1 GCA_023251855.1 Bacteroidota bacterium | reverse complement strand
CGCAAGCGTAAGCCCTAAAGAAATTATCATTAAAAAACGAAGCCCTCCTTCGCATCGCTTACCCTGTCGGGTTCGCGATGCTTCGGAGGGCGAACGTGGAGAATATCGGATTCGAACCGATCACCTCTTCACTGCCAGCGAAGCGCTCTAGCCAAATGAGCTAATTCCCCTTTTAACATCCGAAGCCTTGGCGTAGGATGTTTTTTTGCCTTTTGACTTTCTTCCCTTTTAACTTTTGACTTTCTTCTCTTTTAACTTATCTCAGACTATCCTGTAATTTTATTTCTTACAACAGTAATCTTTTCTTTTATCGTCTGAATATCTGCATTACTCAACTTCGGCCTGTTTTCAAGTCCTTTACAAAGTTTTTCAACATCTTTAAGCTCTTCTATCAGCTTTGCAAAATCAGCATTTTTTTGATTCTCATTTAAGAACTGTGCTACATACTGATAGGAGAATACCTGATTCCAGATACGTGTATATAATTTTTCCGTTTTAGCATCTCTTTGCACATCGCCCAATGCCTGAACTGCAACATACAAGCCTTCTACCCAACCGGAAGCAACTACCAATCCTGCAATCTCAATACGTTGATGTGAACGTAAGTTTCTTTCTGCTTTTCCATACACTTCTTTAATCAACGCATTTGTTTTAGCTGCACTATCCGGTTTGCTCATATTCTCAACAATTCTTTTGATTGCGGGCTCATCGTATGCACTGGAAACACCTGTTTCTTCAGCTAATTTTTTTACGGTTCCAATATATCCTAATGCATCCTGCATTTGTTTGAAGCCGGTAACATAGCCCAAATCAGAGCCATATATACCCAAAGCAAGCGCTTTTTGACCGCTGGTTGAATAGCTCGATGCTTTGCTTGTAGGATTAATAATATTTTTATTAAAGCTGATTCCTGCTCCTGAAATTTCTCCTGTTACTTCCAATGGTGATGGAATATTAACACTGATACTTTCCAAACTATTTTTAACACCTTCACTTATTGTATCTTTTGTTACTTCTTCGTCAATTACCTCAACACGTTTGTGTTTACATGATGTAACTACAAAAATTAGTGAACACAATCCGCACAATACAGGGATTGTTAGAAATTTGATTCTGCCTTTTTTCATTATTTTTAGTTTTAAAATTGTTTGCAAATTTATCATTAATCTGAAATAGAATCTAAAAATATAAAATATATTTTAATGAAATCTGATTCAAAAGAGTATGATTTATTGGAATTTACAGGTTGCTTTTATGGCTTGATTCCACTACATTTGTGCCCCCGCGCTAAAACTATGGCGTAAACATTATTCCTTTAAAAATTCATTATGGCAGAAGACAGCATAAATTCAAGTAAAGCACCTGAACCAGTTGGGCTTTATCCGCATGCACGTAAAGTTGGTAATTTATTATTTCTTTCCGGAGTAGGGCCACGTGAGCGCGGTAGCAAAAAAATTCCGGGTGTTGAATTGGATGATAAAGGAAATATTATTTCTTATGATATTGAAACCCAGTGCAGAAGCGTTTTTCAGAATATCAACTATATTTTGCAGGATGCCGGAAGTAGCTGGGATAAGATTGTTGATGTTCAGGTTTTTCTTACCAATATGAAGGCTGATTTTGCAACCTATAATCGCGTGTATGCCGAATATTTTAAGGATAATCAACCCTGCCGTACTACCATTGAAATTAACTGTTTACCAACACCTATTGCTATTGAATTAAAAGTAATTGCAACTATTTAGTTTTTTTTACTTCTTTTGAATTTAAATTGAAATGTATGCCTTATAAAACATATACTAATCTTAACCTTTCCCAAACCGCTAAAGACGTACAAAAAACCTGGGACGAAAATAATATTTTCGAAAAATCCATCACTTCACGTGAAGGAAAAACACCTTTTGTTTTTTATGAAGGTCCGCCAAGCGCTAACGGATTACCGGGTATTCATCATGTGATGGCTCGTTCTATCAAAGATATTTTTTGCAGATATAAAACACAAAAAGGCTTTCAGGTAAAACGTAAAGCAGGTTGGGATACTCACGGATTACCAATAGAATTAAGTGTTGAGAAGGCTTTAGGAATTACAAAAGAAGATATCGGTAAAAAAATTACTGTTGAACAATATAATTTAGAATGTCGTAAAGATGTAATGAAATATACTGATGTATGGGAAGATGTAACCCGTAAAATGGGCTACTGGGTTGATATGCAACATCCTTACATAACCTACGATAATCGGTATATTGAATCCGTTTGGTGGTTGCTGAATAAATTATATGCTCAGGGAGCCATTTACAAAGGCTTTACAATACAACCTTATTCTCCGGCTGCAGGAACAGGGCTCTCCACACATGAATTAAATCAACCGGGTTGTTATCGGGATGTAAAAGATAGAACTGCAACTGCAATGTTTAAAGCAATCAAACCCCTGACAGGGTTTCAAACCCTGTCAGGGGTAATAAGCGACAACACTTATTTCCTCGCCTGGACAACCACTCCCTGGACTTTACCCTCTAATACTGCTTTAGCCGTTGGGAAAAACATTGATTATGTTGCTGTTAAAACTTTCAATCCGTTTTCGCATACTCCAATTATAGCAATTCTTGCCAAAGATTTAATGGGAAAATATTTTTCTGAGAAAAATGC
>JAHEYA010000449.1 GCA_023251855.1 Bacteroidota bacterium | reverse complement strand
GAAATAAACACCATTGCTCAATTGCCTTGTATCTATTGATTCTCCAGTAAAATTTTGATTTTCATATAGTTTTTGTCCAAAATAATTAATGATTTGTATTGTTTGTTCATTACTGGATTTATTTCTTTGAATCGTTAAATGGTCTGTAGTTGGACTTGGATAAATTGAAATTAAGTTATTATTTTGAATTTCTTGTACACCTTCTATCCAATCCTCAACATTTATATCATCTATCATCCAACCATCATGTGGTGTATTAATGCTGTCAGTTATATAAGTAAATCTAAAAAGGATTGTGTCTGCAAGATGGTGCCCCGCTATGGTTGGAGTCGCACTAAGTAATCTTAGGTCAAATGATTTCCATCCAACAGTAGAACCTGTTAATGTAGGCTTTGGTAGGTTTTGCCACCACCCATCTTGGAAATTATAGAGGGTATCCTGAGTCAATAAATTAATCCAAACATTGTGTGCTGAATCGGGTGAAAATTCAATAATCCCCTTATCGTTAGGGTCACCATTCATTTGGTACCAAAAATGAAGTCCCAAAACACGTAGTCCAGGAAAGTTTAATTTATGCAAAACATAAAATGTCGAAGTATCGTTTTTGGGAATAGAGTTTATTGTATCTGTTATAATTGCGTTTCGATCGGAGTGTGCTGAATGGAAAAAAGTTTTATTGGGGTGCCCGACTTGCCAAATACAATTTGGATTGGAAGTGGTATCTCTGTAGACGCTGCTATTAGAATAAGAAGACCATAAAGACATAGGAGTATCAAAGTCAAGTGAAAAATAAGTCTGTCCAAATGAAGTCAGGGATGCCAAAGTCAGAGAAATTAAAAGCAGAGTTTTTTTCATTTCAGTTTCATTCTTTTAAAATGGTTTCTAAGAGGTTGTTAAATTTTTTAAAAAAATAAAAAACAAAACATATACCCTGACAGGGCTTTAGGCTCTGTTAGGGGTTTGCTTAGATCGTGTTATTTTTACCTCTAACAGGGTTTAAAACCCTGTCAGAGAAAGCTATATAAAAAATAACAAATAAAATTTAAACAACCTCTAACTTATAATCAGCATATTTTCTTTATTGTACTTCAACTGATTATTATCTATTAGCCATTGAATGGTACGTATTCGTTTATCTTCATTGCCCTCAGTTACACTGTTTACAAGGTTTGTAAGCTGCATCGGATGTACTGCCAATAATTCTTTTATTTGGCGACTTATATTTTCAAATTCATCCGTATGTAATGTTTTTTTATTTTCTTCTAAACAAACATCACATTGATTACAACGATAGGTATTGGTTTCACCGAAATAGGCTAGTAAAATCTGACTTCTGCATTTGTGAGTGCTATCTGCATAATCCAATATAGCCTCCATTCGCTCAATAGCACGTTGTTTTAACTGTTTTAAATTTTCTTTAGAGATGGTCAGATTTTTTATATCAATTCGTTCCTGTTCAAATGTAAGTTGTGGCAATTCCGTTTGTGGCGCATAAGATACCACCTTGTTCTTTTGCAGATAATTTATTTTATTGATGATTTCCTGTCTGGAAGTATTTATTTTTTTTGCTAAATCGAATTCATTTATTTTTACAAAACTGTCGAATAGCCCGGAATGGGAGCGTAGCAGGAGTTTTATAAAATTATCAAATTCGGGTGAAGCGATCTGAAATTTATATAAGTCCTCACGATTAAGCTCAAATTTTAAATGAGAAGGTTGGTGAAGAGCTTCTGTTGTGCAAATATAACCCTCTTTTTCTAAAAATTTCAAACTGTTGAAAACGGTTAATGCTTGTAATTTGTAAGTGTCACAAAGTGCTACGATATCAAAATCGAATGTTGTCCCTAAGCCTGATCCAGTGGGCATCTGATAGTAGTTTGCTAATGCCTGATAGGTTTGTTTAATTTCTTCAATACTTGGAAAACTGGAAGTAACATTTTTTTCCAATTCTATTTTATCTCCTTTGTTGTAAAGTAAAATAGCATAAGCTTTTTGTTCATCACGCCCTGCTCTTCCGGCTTCCTGAAAATAAGCTTCTAATGAATCCGGCAGGTCAATGTGAACTACAAAACGAACATCAGGTTTATCAATGCCCATCCCGAAAGCATTGGTACAAACAATTATTCTCGTTTTATTGCTCATCCATGCGCTTTGTTTTTGATCACGTATTTTTGCATCCAACCCCGCATGATAAAAATCTGCTGAAATAGAATTGCTAATCAAATAGTTTGCAATATCCTGTGTTTTCCTACGGTTGCGGACATATACTATTCCAACACCTTTCAAATTTGTTGCAATTTTTACTAAGCGCGACAACTTATCTTCTTCCTGAATTACTATATAAGAAAGATTTTTACGTTCAAAACTTTTTTGAAGAACATTTGCTTTTTTAAAGCGTAATTTTTCCTGAATATCTTTAACAACTTTAGTTGTAGCAGTTGCTGTGAGTGCCAATACCGGAACAGAGGGCAATACATCTCTTAATGTTTCAATTTTTAAATAACTCGGACGAAAATCATAACCCCACTGCGAAATGCAATGAGATTCATCTATTGCGATCAGGTTCACTTTCATTTTTTGCAAACGAACCTTTACAATTTCCGTTTCTAAGCGCTCAGGAGAGAGGTATAAAAATTTGATAGCGCCATGAACGCAATTATC
>JAHEYA010000517.1 GCA_023251855.1 Bacteroidota bacterium | reverse complement strand
CTGTTGATGCGGTATGTGCGGATAACTTCTCCAACGATTCAAATAAGCAAACCTTTGATATCAGGGTTATTCCCGATGGTTTTATGGGGATGGACATCGGCCCTTTAACAGAAAAAATTGTTAAGGATGTCATTTGCAATTCAAAAACTATTTTGTGGAATGGACCAATGGGAGTTTTTGAAATGGAAAATTTTGAACATGGCACCAAAGCAGTTGCAGAAGCCATTGTAGAGGCTACAAAAAAAGGTGCTTATTCTTTGATCGGTGGTGGTGATTCGGTTGCTGCAATCAATAAATATGATCTTGCAAATGATGTAAGTTATGTTTCTACAGGTGGTGGAGCGCTTCTTGAATATATTGAAAGTGGTACATTGCCGGGTGTAAAAGCAATATAACGAATTAATGCAGGATTTTAAATACCAATTCCTTTAACAGCTCCCCTTCAGTAGCAGAACCCCTGTCAATACCTTTTGATTTCAAATCGAATTCACGCAAATAACTGAATATTGATTTTAATTTAGCGGCTGAAAAATTTTTTGCGGCACGTTCATAATCAGTAACAAAAAATGGGTGAACACCCAATTCAGAAGCTACAATTGCTTTTGATTTGTCGGTTAAAAAATGGTAAGATAAAAGTTTACAGAAAAAACCGAAAAGGGAGGAAACAGTCATTACCATTGGATGTTCCTTTTCATTAGCTGCAAAAAAATTAATAATGCGATTTGCTTTTAGCACTTCTTTTTTTCCAATCGCATTCTGTAATTCAAACATATTATAATCTTTACTGATTCCAATATTTGCTTGGATATGTTCAACAGTAATTTCTGATTTTGGTGGCAGATTGATCATCAATTTATCCAATTCATTAGATACTTTGCTGAGATTGGTACCCAGGTATTCGGTAAGTAAAGCACTGGCTTTAGGGCTTGCAATGTATTCTTTCCCTTTTAAATAATTATTGATCCAATCAGGAACTTTGTTGTCGTATATTTTTTTTGAATCAAACAAAACGGCATTTTTATCAATTACTTTTGCAACACTTGTACGTTTATCAATTGTTTTGTATTTGTAACAAATCACCAAAATGGTTGATTTTTGAGGGTTTTCGAGATATGCTTCAAAGGCAGATTTTGTTTTTTCTTTTTGTTTTTCCTTATTCCCCTCTTTATCTTTTCCAACTAAATCTTTTATGTTTTGTGCTTCCTTAATAATGATTACCTGATATTCACTCATCATTGGAAAACGTTTGGCAGCGGCAATTATATCGGCAGTAGTGATATCGCGTCCATAAAGAATGGTTTGATTAAATTCTTTTTCAGATTCATCCAATACATTGTTTTCAATGTGATCGGAGATCATATCAATGAAATATGGTTCCTCACCCATTAAAAAATAAACAGGTTTGTAAACTTTCTTTTTTAAATTGGATAATATGTCGTTAAATTCCATAAGCCCCAAAGCCCCTCCCCTTAATCCCCTCCCCTAGGGGAGGGGGCAATTGGTGAAAGGCGTAATAAACATTATTTAAACTATTTTTTGAAACTTCATTTCATAATTTTTTTGCAGGCAACTCACCTAACGCCTCCCTCCCATTTGGGGAGGGTTGGGGAGGGGCTCCCTCCTTATTCAAATCTCAAATGCTTCACTGTTAAACCATTGTGAATAAGCTCATTCAGAGAGTCGATGCCAATTTTTAAGTGTTCATCAGCAAAGTTTTGCGTCACATTTTTATCACTCGCAGCTGTTTTTACTCCAGTTGATATCATTGGTTGATCACTTACTAAAAGCAGGGCACCTGTGGGTATTTGATTGTGAAAACCAATTGAAAAAATAGTTGCTGTTTCCATATCAATTCCCATTGCACGTATTTTTCGCAGGTAATCTTTAAATTCATCATCATGCTCCCAAACTCTTCGGTTAGTAGTGTATACAGTACCTGTCCAATAATCTTTATCGTGATTACGTATAGTTGTTGAAATCGCTTTTTGTAAACTGAATGCCGGTAATGCCGGTACTTCCGGTGGAAAATAATCATTTGACGTTCCTTCGCCACGTATTGCAGCAATTGGCAATATAAGGTCGCCTAACTCATTTTTCTTTTTTAGTCCTCCACATTTACCAAGGAATAATACTGCTTTAGGGTCAATAGCACTCAGCAAATCCATGATAGTGGCTGCATTCGCACTTCCCATTCCAAAATTAATGATAGTGATACCATTTGCGGTTGCATTTGGCATAGGCATATCTGTCCCTGTTATCTCGACATTGTTCCATTCCGCAAACATTTTTACATACCTATTAAAATTGGTAAGCAAAATGTATTTACCAAATTTATCCAGAGGCGTTCCTGTATACCTTGGCAACCAATCTTGAACTATTTCTTCTTTACTTTTCATGTTTTTTGACGGATTAACCGCTGTATTATTTTAATAACATTTACACCGAAATTACAAATTAAGAAGGGTGGACAATGGCTTCTCTAAAATTTTTGTTAACAAATATATCAAAGCATTTTAAAATTTTCGTACTTCGTAGTAAAATGACCTCACCTAAATCCTCTCCAAAGGAGAGGACTTAAATGCCACAGCTCCCTTCTCCTTTGGAGAAGGGTTGGGGATGAGGTCAAAAAGGAAATTTGTAGAAACTGAATTCTTGTAATAAAA
>JAHEYA010000448.1 GCA_023251855.1 Bacteroidota bacterium | reverse complement strand
GAATAGGTACTCATTACTGCATCTGCCTGAGCATAATCATAATAGTAATTTGGTGGACCACCCTGAGTAGGAAAATCAGGCAATTGTTTTACTTTCATGGTCATTCCACCTGGTGCCCAGTTTGGAGTGTTAGTTGGAACTGCACCGGCCCAGAAGTTACGATAGTCAGTACTCCATTTTCCATCATCGCCTGCTCTGGCTTGAAGCAAAAGTGCTGTTAATACAGCATCATAAGAATTCCCGGAGCTTTCGTTGGTTGAAAAAGTACGTATAAAAAATTTATCCTTTTTGACCAATTCAATTCGGTTCTGTAAAAATAAAATATCTTTTAAGCTGTATCTATTATCGCCTTGGTAGATTGTAGTACCTGTTCCGAAGTTAGCAGCATAAATTAATTCAATCTCCGGTTTGATTCGATAATGTAGAGCTGCACCTGCTTTTAAATTTTTAGTGTTATAATCTACCAGATCTTTTTCTTCATATCCGGTACGATACCATCTTTTTAATCCGGGGAACTGTATTTGCTGACCTTTGCTGGTAGCATTATTCAAGCCATCTGTTATATTTTCATCTCCATAACGGTTAACTGCATCATAACCTCCGGGATTGCTTTTGCCATCAGCAGATTGGTAGGTAGGATCCATATTGTCAGCTTGCCAATCATTTGCTCTCAGGTAGGATAAGTTGAATTTGAAAGCAAATTTATCTACACCTTCCTTATTCTTAAATACCTCTGCATAACGAAGAGCAGTTTCTACTAAATTACGCTCACCTACTTTTAGTGAAAATGCAATTCCGGGTTTCACAAAAGGGCTTTTGGTGGTCATGCTAACCACACCATTAAAGGCATTTGGACCATAATATGCGGAAGCTGCACCCACAATAATTTCAACTTTTTGAACATCCAATTCAGAAGAACCTAAAAAATTGCCAAGGGAAAAATTTAATCCCGGAGACTGATTATCAACACCATCAATTACCTGGAGTGATCGGACAGGAGAAGTGCTGCAAAACCCACGAGTGTTAACTACTCTGAAACCAATACTGGCAGCCATTAGATCGACTCCTTTTAATTGGCCTAAGCCTTCATAAAAATTTGCTGCAGGTGTTTCTTTAATAGCCAATGGGTCAAGTGCTTCAATAGTAAGCGGGGACTCCTTTTGTTTTAATGTAAGTCGGTCATCAATAACCTCAACTGTTTTTAAAATAGTTTCATTGGCTTTTATTTTAATGGTAACAGGTGTTTCCAATGACTTTACTTCGTATTCCATTGCATCATAACCTAAATACGTTACAGCCAGTGTAAAAGGAGGGATGGTGGCTGTTGTAAACTTAAAATGCCCGTCCATATCCGTAAGACCACCTTCGGTAGTACCTTTTATTTTAACGGTTGCACCAAATAAAGCTTCGTTGGATTTGCCATCTTTGATAGTACCCGTAACTGTTTGAGAGCATAGTTTCTGTGAAAAGAACAATGATACCAGAATTAAAAATTTTGCTGATGAAGATGTAAGGTTTCGTTTCATGGTTACGTTTGAATTAAAAGGTAGGCTAAATTAGAATAATTTTTATTATTACAAACAAACTATTGTTTTTGCAGATTTTCATAGTACTTACAAAACTTTTGTAAGGGACAGTTTTCACACTTTGGCGAACGAGCCACACAAACATATCTACCATGTAATATCAGCCAATGGTGGGCGATAGCAATCTTTTCTTTGGGAATATATTTTACTAATTGTTTTTCGGTTTCTAATGGTGTTGTTGAATTGGTTGTTAGCCCTAAGCGGGCAGCTACTCTGAAAACATGTGTATCTACTGCCATTGCGGGTTTGTCGTAAATTACAGATGCAATTACATTTGCTGTTTTACGACCAACACCGGGTAATTTTTGAAGCTCATCTACATCAGAAGGAATTTCTCCTTTGAAGTCGGAGATAAGCATTTGAGCCATACCTACCAGGTGTTTCGCTTTATTATTCGGATAACTTATGCTTTTAATATATTGAAATACTTCATCACTACTTGCTGCCGCTAATGTTTCAGGAACAGGAAAAGTTTTGAAAAGGGCAGGAGTGACCATATTCACACGCTTATCAGTGCATTGAGCAGATAATATAACTGAAACAAGAAGTTGAAAAGGATTTTTGTAGAGTAATTCAGTTTCAGCAATCGGGTGATTTTTGCTGAAATAGGCAATGATATTGGTGAAGCGTTCTTTTTTTGTCATCAAGTTAAGTAAACCTCTTTCCTATTCGCCTTCAATGTATTGATCAAAAGTGATGCAATGGTCATTGGTCCGACACCGCCCGGAACAGGTGTTATGAATGATGCTTTTGGAGCAACTTCATCATAATTTACATCACCCACCAATTTAAAACCGATTTTTGTTTTATCAGATTTAATTCGTGTAATACCTACATCAATAACAACTACGCCATTTTTCACCATATCTCCAGTAAGAAATTCAGGTTTACCAAGAGCAACAATTATTATGTCTGCTTTTTGTGTAAACTCTTTTAAATTGGCGGTACGACTATGACACAGGGTTACTGTGCAATTTCCAGGAACAGTATTACGTGCCATTAAAATACTCATTGGAGAACCAACAATGTGGCTTCTGCCAATTACAACACAATGTTTGCCTGTAGTATCAATTTTAT
>JAHEYA010000447.1 GCA_023251855.1 Bacteroidota bacterium | reverse complement strand
GAACCGGCTACATACGATCGTACAATACAGAAATGGGGAGAAGCATTAGTTTATGCAAGTGGAGCACCCGATGATTTCTATTTTATTGTGGAGTGCCCTGTTAAGAAGATTATAGAATCTACGAAAAATGTCCCCGGAGGGAGTAACCACAAACTGGTTCCGGGAAGGGCCTCCGAATTTGGAGGCAACCACTATCAAATCAGAAATCTTGAATTGGCCGGTTACAACAACAACACCCCTCCCCCTGCTTTGGGTAATGCCATCAACTTTACCTTCACAGGCATTGCTAATATTGAATTATCTATTGACAGCGGTATAACTTTTCTTACGTATACTGCTCCTTACACAGCGAATATGAATGTAAAGCATATTCAAGATACATTGAGTACAGAATATTACAATACCGAAATGCTATCAATGACTTTGTCTGGTGGATCGCTTCCTTCAAATATACATTTACGCGAAAGTCCTGCTCCGGCAGATTCGTCTAATGGGTTAATGGCAATCAAGCCGCTTGCGCCTGGGCAATTTGAAACTTTCCATTACATGGATATTATTTTTGAACTAAGTACTGATGGTGGCTCTAACTGGGTACCTGCTGATAATAAAACATGTGTGCTGTATATGGATGACTCTCCCGTTTCTACTGATGTTTCTTCTTTGCCGGAAAGGACAAACATAAAGGTTACTAACACCTTGTTCTCATCGCAGGGTAGTCATACAATTACTTTTGTGGGGCTGGATGAAGGCAGCATCCTTATTGTATATAATATGATGGGGCAGATGGTATATTACAGCGACAATTACAAAAATGATTTTTCTGTTTATGACTTGCCTGCAGGAATGTATTTATACAAGTTGCAGTTGCAAAATCATGAGTTGTCAACAGGAAAAGTTGTTGTGGCAAAATAAAATGCGCTTTTGTCACGGTTTATTTTTTCATGATCCTTGAGGTTATCAAAGCGAAAAATCCGGAAATCAATCCGGAAATTATTCCAATAGACCCGTCATCAACATCATTAATCGCGGAGAATCAGTCATTGGCATTTGTGATCTGTGTCATCATTGCCGCTTCCTTCAAATGACTGCCAATGTAGGCATCAAACAAAATAATGTGAACGGAATAAATATTATTTTTCTTTAATCAATTGGTGAACAAAATTTTTATTATTAATTTTTATTTTCAAAAAATAAATTCCTGTAGGTAAATTTTCCATATCGATGGTATAATGGCGTTCCCCTTTGGTTTGTTGCTCATCAGCCAATGAAATTATTTTTTCTCCGGGAACATTATAAACCTCTATTCGTGTGTTCGAGTTCTCATTCAACCTGTATGTTAAAGTTGTTTGATGAGAAAATGGGTTTGGAAATATCTGAAATTTGGAATTTGAAATCTGTAAATCATTAATGCCTGTACAAATCTGGGAAGTAACGGAAAGGGTTTGGGCTATGCTCCTTCCGCAACCATTATTGGCAAAAACTGAAATTGTTCCGCTTGAACTATCTGCTGTTGCTGTGATAGAGTTAGATGTGGAACTGCCTGTCCATCCGGAAGGCAAGGTCCAGGTATAGGATGTTGCGCCTGTAACGGCAACAACAGAATAGATATTGGATGAGTTCTGGCAAACAGTAGCGGTACCTGAAATACTTCCCGGCTGTGAAAGAAAAGGGTTTGTGATTTTCACTGCAAACACATCAAAATTTCCATGATTGTTATCTGATTGCGAACCATTAAAGCCACCATTTGATGCCTGAAGCGGAAGCGCAGTTGGAAAGTTGTTGGATGCTGTAATACCTGTGACATAGATCGAACCGAAAATATCGGTAATAACTGAAATTGCCTGATCAGTTGAGTCACCTCCAAGAAAGGTAGAAAACAAAAGAGCAGAACCACTGCTGTTGAGCTTTGTAATAAAAACATCGTTCTTCCCTGCAACAATTGATTGCAAGGGATTCATCACCGGAAAGTTTCCTGAAATGGTTGTTCCAACTGTATAAGCATTGCCACATCGGTCAACTGCGATCCCAGTCCCTACATCACTGCCATTGCCTCCAAGGTAGGTAGAGTAAGTAAGGGCTGAACCGGAAGCGTTGATTTTACTCACAAAAGCATCAGAAAATCCTTTAAATAAAGTTTGAAATGCCCCAACTGTTGTCGGAAAATTGCCGGATGCAGTTTCGCCTGAAATATAAGCATTGCCGGATGTGTCACTAGTAATTCCATTAGCATTATCATCGCCTGATCCACCAAGGTAAGTGGAATAAACAAGAGCGGTTCCGGTAGGATTAAGTTTTGAAACAAATGCGTCAAAACCACCACCAATAGCATTCTGTAATGCGCCTACCACCGGAAAATTAGTTGAATTTGTTCGTCCGGCTATATATGTATTTCCTGCTTTGTCTAAAGCTAATAGTTCTTTGTGTCCTAACCCAGTAGTGCCGGCTGCCGGAACTCCTGAGCATACCAATACAAAGCAGTCTCCTGCTTCATCTCCTGTACCACCGAGCAATGTGGAATAAATTTTTGCAGTACCCGTGGGATTAATTTTGGTAACAAATGCATCCCAGGTTCCTTTCAATGTTGTTTGAAAAGCGCCAACGGTGGTTGGAAAATCTGTTGAACTTGTATATCCCATGTGGTAAGCATTTCCTGCAGAGTCTACC
>JAHEYA010000095.1 GCA_023251855.1 Bacteroidota bacterium | reverse complement strand
ATATGCAATTGGAGTAGTTCCTTTAGGGACGAGCATTTTAAGTTTATTCTTTATAGCTCTGACATTGTCTTTACCAAAAGGCACTTCCAATTTGGTATCAGTACAACTGCGCTGTGGACGAAGTGGCACTTGATGCCCATAAGCACGAAAAGCCAATTCGAGGTTTTCAGCCCCTTTTATACTATCCAAAAATTCACCCAATAATTTTTTTGCGAGATCCATCTTCATACCGCTTTGCCATTGACCAAACATGCTATAGGAACAATCAAACACAAATAAGATGCGGGTTAAGGGTTGATCGAGGTGAGGTTTGGATTTACTTGATAAGTCAAAAGTAAATAAGTTAAAAGTCAAAAATAAGAGAAAAGCCCCTCTCTTCATTTCTCCCCGAAGGGGAGAGGCGATAGGTGAGTAAATATATTTGACTAAATTTTTAATAAGAATTACTATTGGTGTTAATTGTTTTTGTTGTTATTATTCTTGTTTCAGGTTTAGCCCTCTCCCCTTGGGGAGAGGATTAAGGAGTGGGGCTTCCCTTTAATAATCCCCCAACGTTTCTGCATTCTGACTCAAAGCCACCGCCAATTGTTCATTGTTAGGTGCTACACCATGCCATTTATGACTCCCCATCATAAAATCAACACCATGGCCCATCTCCGTTTTCATTAATATCATAACCGGCTTTCCTTTGCCTGTTCTGGTTTTTGCAGAATTAAGTGTATCAACAACTTCTTTCAAACTATTACCATTCATAGCTAAAACATCCCAACCAAAGGCTTCCCATTTAGCTTTTAAATCACCCATTGGTAATACATTATCGGTAGAACCGTCAATTTGTTGTCCATTCATGTCAATAGTTGAAATAATAGTATCCACTTTTTTTCCGGCAGCATACATAGCTGCTTCCCAAATTTGCCCTTCTTGCAATTCTCCGTCACCATGTAAACTATAAACTATGCTGTTATCCTTATTCAGTTTTTTCGCCAATGCTGCTCCAATAGCAACAGAAAGACCTTGCCCTAATGAACCGGATGAAATCCTTACACCGGGTAACCCTTCATGCGTTGTAGGATGCCCTTGTAAACGCGAATTCAGTTTGCGAAAGGTTGCTAGCTCCTTTACGGGAAAATAGCCCGAATGCGCTAAAACACTATAAAAAACAGGAGAAATATGTCCGTTGGAGAGGAAAAACAAATCTTCACCTTTTCCATCCATCGTAAAACTCACTGGTTTATGATTCATCGCTTCAAAATAAAGTGAAACCAAATACTCAGTACATCCAAGTGAACCACCCGGGTGGCCTGAATTTACAGCATGAACCATTCTAACAATATCTCTGCGAACCTGAGTACAAATTTTTTCTAATTCTGCTAATGAAGCCATTTTACTAATTTTTTATTTGTTACCCCTAACAGGGTTTGAAACCCTGTCAGAGGTTATTTTTGAAATAATTATATTATAAAATCTGATACTTAAATTTTCAGGAAGTCCAAAAGTATCATTTTAAAAGGCTGAGCTGAGTATTGTTGAAAATATTAAATTATTGTTGAAAACTCTGTTTTAACGAGCAAAATTGCTATTTATTCGATGGCTAATTTTAATATCTTTGTCCGTTAAAATAAAAAGAGAATTGCAAAAATAGAGCATTGAAGAATCAGTAGCTTTTGTTTATTTTTAATCTCTATTCTCTTTTAACATTAAATCATTAATTCGAAATTATGGCATTACAGTGCGGTATTGTGGGATTACCTAATGTAGGAAAATCAACTCTTTTTAATTGTTTATCAAATGCAAAAGCTCAAGCTGCAAACTTTCCGTTTTGCACGATAGAGCCAAATGTGGGAGTAATTACTGTTCCGGATGAACGGCTATCAACTCTAGAAAAATTGGTAAAACCGGAGCGTGTAGTACCCACCACCGTTGAGATAGTTGATATAGCCGGACTAGTAAAAGGTGCGAGTAAAGGAGAAGGTTTAGGAAATAAATTTCTTGCAAATATTCGTGAAACAAATGCAATTATTCATGTGCTGCGTTGCTTTGATGATCCTAATGTTGTTCATGTGGATGGCTCCATAAATCCGGTGCGTGATAAAGAAATTATTGATACTGAATTACAATTAAAAGACTTAGAAACTATTGATGCAAAGCTTAAACGAGTTGAAAAACAAGCTAAAACAGGTAATGATAAAGATGCAAAAAAAGCGTATGATGTTTTGCTGAATTTGAAAAACTTGCTGGAACAAGGTAAATCAGCTCGTTCAGCCAATCTTTCTCAAATGGACATGATCCATGTTGCTGATTGTTGTTTACTTACCATAAAACCTGTGTTATATGTTTGTAATGTAGATGAAGCATCTGTAAGAACAGGAAATAAATATGTTGATGCTGTTAAAGAAGCTGTTAAATCAGAACAAGCGGAAGTATTAATCATTACTGCTCAAATGGAAGCAGAGATAGCTAGTTTAGAAACATTTGAAGAACGTCAATTATTTCTTGCAGATATGGGATTGGCTGAACCTGGCGTTAACAAACTGATTAAGGCAGCTTACCGAATATTAAATTTACAAACTTATTTTACTGCAGGTGTAAAAGAAGTGCGTGCCTGGACTATCATTAAAGGGATGACAGCTCCACAAGCAGCAGGTGTTATTCACACTGATTTTGAAAAAGGTTTTATTCGGGCAGAAGTTATTAAATACAACGATTTTATTAATCTGGGTTCAGAAGCAGCTTGTAAAGATGCCGGCAAAATGGGAGTTGAAGGTAAAGAATATGTTGTAAATGATGGTGATATGATGCATTTTAGGTTTAATGTTTAAAAAAAGTATCAGGTAGTAAGTATCAAGTAGCAAGACCAATCCTGATACTTGATACCTGATACTTGATACCTGATACTAAAAAAAATGGCAGAAAAAGAAGCAAAATATACTGAAGATAGTATCCGCACATTAGAGTGGAATGAGCACATACGCTTTCGTCCGGGAATGTATATTGGTAAGTTAGGTGACGGTTCCTCTCCTGACGATGGTATTTATATCCTGCTTAAAGAGACTATTGACAACTGTATTGATGAGTTTGTAATGGGCAATGGTAGAAACATTGATATCACCATCAAAGATAAAACAGTACGTGTGCGTGACTATGGACGAGGCATTCCGCTTGGTAAAGTAGTTGATGTTGTTTCTAAAATAAATACCGGTGCTAAATATGATTCGGAAGCATTTAAAAAGTCGGTTGGCTTAAATGGCGTTGGTACAAAGGCTGTAAACGCTTTATCAAGTTATTTTAAAGTACAATCCTATCGTGATGATCAAACCAAAGAAGCTGTTTTCTCAAAAGGAAATATAACAAAAGAAGAAAAAATTGTTGCTTCAGATGTCCGTAAAGGCACGCTTGTTACGTTTACTCCTGATGAAAAAATATTCGGCAATTTCCATTTTATCAATGAATATGTTGAGAAAATGCTCTGGAATTATGCCTACCTAAATAAAGGTTTGACCATTAATTATAACGGACAAAAATTTTTATCCGAAAATGGTTTGCTCGATCTGTTGAAACAAAACATTACCGGCCCGATATTATATCCGATCGTTCATTTGAATGGTTATGATATTGAAGTGGCGCTAACACATAGTAATCAACAATATGGTGAAGAATATTATTCGTTTGTAAATGGCCAGCATACCACTCAAGGTGGAACTCACCAGGGTGCATTTCGTGAAGCAATTGTAAAAACCTTACGTGAATTTTTTAAGAAAGATTTTGAAGCGGTTGATGTTCGCACCTCCATTATTGCTGCTGTTAGCATAAAAGTGCAGGAACCTATTTTTGAATCGCAAACAAAAACCAAACTAGGTTCGCAGGAAGTTGGTCCAAAAGGTCCTTCAGTAAAAGCTTTTGTTGGTGATTTTTTAAAAAGTGAGTTCGATAATTTTCTTCATAAAAACCCGGAAACAGCGCAAGCTATTCTACAAAAAATTACTCAGAATGAGCGTGAACGTAAGGATCTACAAGGGATTCAAAAACTCGCACGCGACAGAGCAAAAAAATCAAATCTGCATAATAAAAAATTGCGTGATTGTCGTATTCATAAAACCTCAAATGACGAACGTATTTTAGATACTACTTTATTTATTTGTGAGGGTGATTCAGCAAGTGGTTCTATCACTAAAACCCGCGATGTGAATACACAAGCTGTATTCAGTTTAAAAGGAAAACCATTGAATGCATTTGGTCTGACTAAAAAAATTGTTTATGAAAATGAAGAATTTAATTTGTTGCAGGCAGCACTAAACATTGAGGAAGGTATTGAAAATCTACGTTACAACAATATTGTGGTTGCTACTGATGCCGATGTGGATGGTATGCACATCCGTTTACTATTACTTACTTTTTTTCTGCAATTTTTTCCTGACCTGATCAAGAACGGCCATGTATATATATTACAAACACCACTATTCAGAGTTAGAAACAAAAAAGAAACCATTTATTGTTATAGCGAAACCGAAAGAAGAAATGCGATTGCAAAACTTGGAGTTAAGCCCGAAATAACCAGGTTTAAAGGTCTTGGCGAGATATCACCTGATGAATTTAAATTATTCATCGGTAAAGATATGCGTATAGAGCCTGTTATTATTGGTAAAGATCAAACCATCATTGATATGTTGAGTTATTATATGGGAAAAAACACACAAGAACGCCAGGATTTTATTATTGAAAATTTAGTGGTGGAAAAGGATTTGGTAGAAGAGTAGCTGTTGGATTATTGAAAAGATAAAAAAGTAATAAAATGCGTAATCTGTTATTGGCACTAGTTATAAGCCTGAGTCTTGCTCATCCGGCTCTAAAAGCAAGTAATTATTATGTTTCCACAACAGGAAATAATATGCAAGCCGGAACTTTCTCGAATCCCTGGAAAACAATTCAATATGGCTTAGACAGTGCACATGCGGGTGATACTGTTTTTATTAGAGCAGGAGAATATAACGAACAAGTTGTTTCTCATCGTAGTGGTACTGCCTCAAATAGGATTGTATTATGTGGTTACCCAAATGAGCAAGTCATAATAGATGGAACCGGTGTTAGTGGGGTAAATAATGGCTTAATAATTACAAATTCATTTATAACGTTAAAGAATATTGAAGTACGCGATTGGACAGATACAGGAGTGTGGATATATGGAAACATTGATTCTATAACGGTTCTCGACTGCAAAGTGCATAACTGTCCTTTTTGTTTAAGTTTAAGTGATGGTGTACATAACTTCCTAATTGATAATGCCTTGATTTACGATTTTGGTCCGCCTTCAGGTGGCGGTAATGGATTTGGATTTTCTGTTGAACCAAACGGAGTACCTTGTTATAACGGACTTATTACTAATAGTAAATCTTATCATGAATTAGATACTACCGCCAATAATGATGGGTTTGCATTGGGGCACCATGATGTTAGCAATATCACTTTTCGTAATTGTGAAACCTATGATGTATTTGATGGATTTGATGTTAGCGGACACAATGTTCTTCTAGAGCAGTGTTCAGCGCATCATATTACAAATGGAGATGGAGCCTATAAATTATGGCCGGATAGTATTACACTTGTAAATTGTATCGGTTATCACTCCACTTCAAATGTTCAGTTGGATTATGATGGCAGAACTGCAATAGCAAATCTTTTCAATTGTACTTTCCATGATGCAATTGGTTTAGGATATAATATTTGGATTGAGAATTCAACTACCAGCCATTTGAATATGTATAATTGCATTGTTTCTGGTGGTGACAACAGAGGATTTACCTTTGAGCAAAGCAGTTATAGCAATTATTCAGGCGATTATAATATATTCCAGAATGATGATACTGTAAGAGCTATTTCTACACTTTCGATTGATATCTCTATAGCACAAATACAATCGGGTGTATGGAATTCTTTATCAAGCCAAGATTTACATTCTATTGCGTTGGTTAGTTCAGCATCCTTATTTATAAATGATAATGGCGCTGCACCTGATTTGCATTTAAAAGCCGGCTCTGAAGCTATAAACACCGGCACTTCAGCCCATGCGCCCCAGTCTGATTACACAGGCTGCTTAAGAAATGATGGGCATCCGGATATTGGAGCATACGAATATGGCTGTTTTACATCAGGGATTAATGCTACTTCAAAATCTCCAAAATCATTTCTTATTTTCCCTAACCCCGTAACTGAAGTAATCACGATTAAATTAAACAATGCTATACCGTGCAAAAGATACAACATCTTTGAACATTCAGGCAAACAAGTCTTATCCGGTAAAATAACAAATGAAATTACAACTGTTGATATTAGTAAATTAAGTAATGGTATTTATTTATTGACTGTGGATGAGTTGAGAGGTCAATCATTTGAGGTGATAAATAAATAGAACAGTTTTTAAATGATATAAAGAAATAATTACTGCCAAAACTATGGCATTTTATAATTTGGATATTTTAATACAAAAAAATTAAAAAGAAATATTTCTAAATCTGAAATAGCTTAATGCAGAATTAGAACTTATCCTTATGGAATTATTGAGAGAATGTGGATGTTACCAGTAAGTTAAAAAAACTATGTCATCAAAACGAGACAAAATAAAAAGTAGAGCTTTAGAAATCTTAAGCACTAACCCTGACGGGATAAGATTTTCAGATCTGGTAAATAAAATAAAGGAAGAAAATCCGGAATATCCTCACGGGACAGTGACAGGTAGCTTATGGAATATTGACGCTACAATTCCTGAAAAAGTAATAAAAGTATCTCGTGGTCTTTTTAAACTTAAACAATTTGCAGACACTTCATCCCCATTAGAACCAATTTCAATAATTGTTGACATAAGTGCGAAAATAAAAGAAGAAGATTTCTACGAACCATTTGCAGAATGGATTACCAATGATCTAGAAGAGTGCACAAAAGCAATACCGTTGGGCGGTAGTAAGTTCAGAGACAAATGGGGCACTCCCGATGTTATTGGAATCCGCGAGCCCAAAAAGAGCGATATAATTCAGTATCCAACAGAAATAATTTCAGCGGAAATCAAAACTGATACAGTTGGATTAATTACAGCTTTTGGACAAGCTTGTTCATATAAGATATTTAGCCATAAATCATACATAGTAGTTCCTAATACATCATTACAAGAAGATGTTGACCGCTTAGATAGTCTTGCAATGATTTTTGGAATCGGACTAATTCTTTTTGACAACTCTAACAAAAAAAATCCCAAATTTGAAATCAGAGTTCGAGCTTCTAAACATGAACCTGATATGTTTTATGTAAATAAATATATAAAAATAATTGCGGATGATTTATTTTAAATAGGATAGAATGCCACTATTAGTGAACATATTAAACATGTTTTTGAAGAAAAAGAAAATTTTTATTGAGCAAAGCTCCAAAGGAGCGACCTGTTTGTAGAATAAGAAAATAAATATTTAAACAAGCTCCGTAGGAGCGACCTGTAAAATGCCTAACACCTATTCGCAAGTTTATATTCAGATTGTTTTTGCTGTAAGCGGAAGACAAAATCTTATTCCAAAACACAACCGTGAAGAATTGCACAAATATATCACGGGTATCGTCCAAAAACGAGAACAAAAGTTGTTATCGATTTTCTCTATGCCTGACCATACACATCTATTAATCGGAATGAAACCATCAATTGCAATTTCAGATTTGGTAAGGGATATAAAAGCCGGTTCATCTAATTTTATTAATGAAAAAAAATGGGTGCATGGTAAATTCAACTGGCAGGAAGGTTTTGGGGCATTTTCATATTCACGGAGTCAACTTGACAATGTTATTAAATATATTTTAGGACAGGAAGAACATCATAAAAAAACAACTTTTAAAGAAGAATATATTGATTTCCTGAAAAAATTCGAAATTGAATACGATGAAAAGTACCTGTTTGATTGGATTGAATTGAATGAACAGGTCGCTCCTACGGAGCTAAATAAATTATGATGATTCTATTCTACAAACAGTTTGCTCCTACGGAGCATCACTGATAACGAATTATGGTAATAAATAAAAAT
>JAHEYA010000446.1 GCA_023251855.1 Bacteroidota bacterium | reverse complement strand
TGGTTAAAGCACAAATGTTGTTTTACAATTCTCTTGGCGAACTGATACAATCTGTAGACCTTCAGGTAAAAGGTAATGGTTCTCTGAATGTATTTACAAGCGAACTATCTAATGGTGCTTATACATACACACTTGTAGCAGATGATAAAGTGATAGAAACTAAAATGATGGTTAAGCAATAGTTTTGTAAAAGGTTAATAGTTAATGGTTATTGAGTTATTATTTTTACGAAAAACCAATAACTTAATAACTTATAACTTATTAACTTATAACTTCTTCACTTCCGTGGATAGCCTTCCGGACTTAGTTTTATATCTTTTGTAATCTCAAATATATAAGAGCTTTTATCGAGTATTGTTATTTTTTCGGATATGGTTTTAAATCCGGTTGCCTCTATTGAAATATCAAAAGTTCCCGGACTCAGCACCATCACATATCTTCCGGAGTGCGGATTCGGTAAATAAGTACCCACTATCTCCTGAGATTTGCTGTCATTTACAGTGATAAAAATATCCTGAAAATTTAACCGCTGTGTTGAATCAGATGAAACAATATTGCCTTTTACCACTGAATATTGAGGTTCCACGGTATTAAAAGTAACACGGTAAATATCTAAATCTCCTAAACCTCCTTCGCGCAAAGCGGCCATATAGCCAAAACGACCGTTAGCTGCCATCCTGAAATTAAAATTGTCTTCAGGTGTATTAATAGGGTATCCTACATTTTTAGGATTAGTAAACTTTTTTGTAGTTGCATCCTTTTCTGCTTTAAAAATATCATATCCACCCATAGAGGTATGTCCAGTTGAACTGAAATACAAAGCATTTCCATCTGGTGTAACATTTGGAAAATCCTCATGTAACAGAGTATTTATTTCCGGTCCTAAATTTTGTGCCGGGCCCCAAGTACCATTCGGTAATTTATTACTCATGTAAAGATCCGTTCCACCAAAGCCCCCCGCCCTGTTACTTGCGAAATACAATATACTTCCATCATTATTTATACAAGCAGCAATCTCTTCTGCTTGTGCTGAATTAATATTTTCACTAAACTTTTCAGGAGCTTTAAAACTTTTTCCTTTATCACTGCTTGTCATGTAAATATCACCTGAACCTTTTAAATTGGTATAATACAAAAGCATCATGTCACCTGTTCCGGACAAACCAATCACTTCCTGTTCACCATCCTTTTTAGGAATAGGTGATTCAAAACTTTTTGTTTTAGTAAAAGCTCCTGCATTCACCCTTGAGATATAAACATTTGCTTTAAAAGAACCATCCTCATTTGTTTTCTCAGCGCCATCATCAGGCCTTCTGGAATTATAAATAATAAACGATTCATCATTCGGAACAAATGGATAATAATCAGCATACGCTGAATTTATATTCGCGCCTAAATTTTCAAATGTTACATCAATCGGGAATTTCATCAACTCTTTTGCATTGATACAATACTGTATCTGACGATCAGCATCTTTTAAATTTTCAGGATTCCCACGTCCGGTTTGTTTAAAAGTAGTATATGTTTTATTGGCATCATCAAAACGATATGCGTATTGGTAAGCCCTTGCCAACAGGTACAAAGCATTAGGATCGTATTTCGGTTTGCGGGTAATAATTTCTAAATATGGTATCGCTTTAGCTTTATTGATATTGGTATTCAAGTAACAAATTGCAATGTTATAATTGTAGTTATCATTTTTTGCATCACTTTCAAGTAATCCAAGGTAGTCATCTAAAGCCCCTTCATAGTTGCCTTGTACAATTTTTTGTTCTGCATTAAATGGATCGGCCTTTTTTTCTTTGCCTTTTTGTGCAAAAGCTGAATTCTCGATAACCAGCATTAATAGCATAACTGCGAGCGAACAATTTTTTTTCATTGGGGATTTATTTTTTATGAAGAACAAATATAAAAAAAAATGTTGATTGGCAATTTTGTTGATTTTAAAAATCAAAAATGCTAAATAATAATCTTTACTTTTACGTTGAAATAGTAATCAGACATTATTTTACAATTCAATTAATGAAAAAGAATATACAGTGTGAATGGTTTGAAAATTGGTTTGATTCGCCCTACTATCACATTTTATATAAGCACCGCAACTGCAATGAAGCTGAATTGTTGATCGATAATCTCATCGATTATTTGCACCCGTTGTCTTCGGCAAATTTTCTTGATATTGGCTGTGGCAAAGGCCGCCATTCAATTTATTTGAATAAAAAAGGGTATTCTGTTACCGGTATTGACCTATCACAGGGAAATATTGCATCTGTATCGAAATTTAAAAACAAAAATTTACATTTTTTTGCTGAAGATATGCGTAAAATAAATAGGACAAACGATTTTGATTATGTTCTTAACTTGTTTACCAGTTTCGGCTATTTTGAAAATAAGAAAGATGATGAAGATACCATATATGCAGTCAGCAAAGCACTTAAAGCTAATGGAATTTTTGTTCTTGATTTTATGAATATTCAAAAAGTGATGGCTAATTTAATTCCAAATGAAAAAAAGTTCAGCAGTGGTATTGAATTTTCAATCAAGAGGAAAATTGAAAATAATTTTATTATAAAACACATCCATTTTTTTGATAAAGGAAAAGAATATAATTTCCTGGAACGTGTAAAGATGCTGACAGTAAGCGATTTTAAAAACTATTTTGCTGCTAATAAACT
>JAHEYA010000445.1 GCA_023251855.1 Bacteroidota bacterium | reverse complement strand
ATTGAGAAAGAAGGGAATGGAGCGACTCTTTCAAAGGAAGCGAAAGATTTGATGTCAAAAGCAGCAAAAGGTTCCAGGGTGCTTATTGAGAATGTACACGTACAGGCCCCTGATGGAGACCGAAAAGTAAATGGAGTAAACATAAAAATAAAATAGAATATTTCACGTTAATTTAGTTCTGTGTTTGATAGTAGACATCAAAAATATTTTAAATAAATACGAATTTTACAGCTTGATAAATATTCAGTTTAATTAATAGGAGGTTCGCCATGAAAAATTTAAAATTTATTTTAGTTGCTTCATTGTTTGCAGGTTTAGTTAGTAATGGCTACGTGCAAGCTCAGGCACCAACGCAAACCCAGGCACCAACACCAACTCAGACTCAAGCACCGGCAGCAGCTGGCGGAGCAACTGTATTGGCTCCACCTAAATACCCTGATGGTATTTATATTAAAGAAAATACCAGCAACAGAAGAGCTATTCCCTACACATCTTTACGTGAAGCTGATGTAATGTGGAGTAAACGTATATGGCGGGTGATTAATCTAAAAGAAAAAATAAATTTCCCATTATATTATCCTACTCAGCCTATTGCGGATAGAAAGAGCTTATTTGATGTTTTGAAAGATGCTGCTCTTAAAGATGGTAGTGTTGAATGTTATTCACCTGATGATGACGAATTTCGGGTACAATATACAAAGAGTGAAATAGCGGGTAAGCTGGTGAGCTGGGATTCAACAAAAGAAACGGAGGATGCAAATAATCCCGGAACTTTTATTAAAGCACCTGTAAAAACAGAAATTACATCAGAGGCAATAAATAAGTATTGGATAAAAGAAGATTGGTTTTTCGACAAACAGCGTTCTGTGTTGGATGTTCGTATTATAGGGCTTTTGGTTTTAACTGAAAAGAAAACCGAAAGTGGTGAAAGTGCCGGTAGTGACAAACCAATGTTTTGGGTATATTTCCCTCAGATAAGACCGATCCTGGCTAACCAGGAGGTGTATATGAGGCATAATGATGCGGAGCGAAGAACGTTAGAAGATATATTCTGGAAGCGAATGTTTTCGAGCTATATAATTAAAGAAACCAACGTTTACGACAGGTATATATCATCCTACACTACAGGTATAAATGCATTATTTGAGTCGGAGCGGATCAAAGATGATATTTTTAAATTTGAACACGATCTATGGCACTTTTAATCCTCTTGAAGATAGAAGATTAATATAGACAAAATAATAAAAACAAATAGAAAAGCTCTTCGATGAAAAATCGGGGAGTTTTTTTTTGAAAGTATATGGATTCATTAACACATTTGGTATTAGGAGCGGCTATAGGAGAGGTTGTTTTGGGAAAAAAGATAGGAAGAAGAGCAATGCTGTGGGGAGCTATTGCTGACAATATACCGGATATCATTCATTTCTATTTTTACTAGTAATGTCTCCTTTGCTTGGATGGCTTTTTAGTAAATGGTTTAAAAAATTGAATGTTGATTGGAAAAGCTGGACACTACTTTTTTTCCTCGGTATACTGACACATATCTTTATTGATGCTTTAACTAGTTATGGTACCGGTTGGTTTGAACCTTTTAGCAATTATCGAGTTGCTTTTAATACAATTTTTGTTGCGGATCCCTTTTATACACTTCCTTTTTTAATCTGCATAATAATTGGTTTAATTGCGAAAAACAATGCGGTAAAGCGTTTAAAATGGGCTAAAATAGGATTGATGATAAGTACTATCTATTTGATCTTTACCTTTGCAAATAAATGGCATGTTGATACTAAAATGCAAGAGTCGTTCTCAAAAAAACACAACCCAACATCAGGTGTTTCAAGTCCATTCAATCCAGATTTTGTAACCACACCTACACCATTAAATAATTTTTTGTGGATGGCGTATTCATTTGACAGCAAAGGGTATTGGTTTGGTTATTATTCGATATTTGATAAAACAAATGATATAGAATATTTTCATGTAAATAAAAATGATTCACTTCTGAAGCCATTTGAAAAAGATGAATCAGTTCAACTATTGAAACAATTTTCAAAAAGATATTATTGTATGACAACCCATAAGGAGGATGTATATTTTAATGATATCCGTTTTGGACAAATTGGTGGTTGGGATGCACCGGACTCTACTTTTGTATTTTCATTTAAGTTAAATAAAAACGGAGATAACACGCAAGCATTGAACAGAGGAAAATTTAAAAAATCGTTTTCAGAAACCTTTTCATCATTGGTAAATAGAATAAAAGGAAAATAGTAAAACTTAAACATCAATAATATTTGGCATGCAGAAACTCTTCATTAAGTTCTTTCTCCTAGCTCAATCACTTCTAAATCTTTTATTTTATCGTCATCAATTGTAAATCGCACCAATGTTTTTACTTTATGAAAACCGTGGATTCCAGCTGCTCCTGGGTTGATATGAAGTAATTTGTATTTTTTGTCAAACATAACTTTTAAAATATGAGAATGGCCGCAAATAAATAATTTCGGAGGATTGTTTTTTATTTCGGAAAGTGCATCGGGTGAGTAGCTGTTGGGATAACCTCCTATATGAGTCATAAAAACATCCACACCTTCACACATAAACCGCTGATTTTTGGGATAAATATTTCGTAGTTCTTGCCCATCAATATTTCCATAAACAGCAATTACAGGTTTTATTTT
>JAHEYA010000444.1 GCA_023251855.1 Bacteroidota bacterium | reverse complement strand
TATGCTTGCATATGGTCGTTCATCATAATAAATACCTTGATGACGAATGCTTCGTGGAGTATAACCATCTTGTTCAAAATTAATTCCATAATAATTCAGTGCAGTTTTATTTAGAGGAATTAACAGTTTTGAAAGTGGTGATTTTTTTATTAACGGGAGTATTAATTCTGAATAGATGCCCTGTGTATAATACCTATCAGTGGCTGAAAAGAAGTCGTTATCGTAATTGAATTTAAAATAATTTTCAGGTTTTGTTTGAACTGATTTAAGACTAGTTGTATCAGTTTGTGCAACAAGAGAAGTTGAAATAACAGATGAAAATAAAATAATTTTTTTTGTGAAAAAGTTCAAGGGCTACTATTTTAAAAACACTGATTTATTTTTGTTCTCCTGCACTATTATCATGGAACTCATCATTAAGAATAAAATAAAAAGGGAATGTCATTTGAGCACGTACCAGTTTATCATTTTTTTTGGCAGGATACCATTTGATCAGTTGTAATACACGTATAGCTTCCTGATCGCAACCTCCGCCAACAGCTTTTTCCAAACCAATATTTGTCATTAATCCACTGGGTTCAACAATAAATCGTAAAACAACAGTGCCCTGAATATTCGAAAGTTGGGCTTGACGCGGATATTCTAAATTTTCTTTAATAAAATCCTGTAAGGCATAATTGCCTTTTTGATACATTGGCATTTGATCAGGATTTTTGTAAACGGTTGCGGTAGTATCAATTTTTAATTCGGGTAAATAATTGAATTTCTGAAAGCCGCGCTCCTTACATATTTTATTATATTTAGAATGGTCAAAAGTAAATGTAGCCGACCATTTGGTAGAAACATATTGTCCATTTTTTACAGCCGGAACCCATTGATACATTTTAAAAAGCCGCATTGCTTCTGCATCTAGCTCAGGCGAACCTGATGTGTTAATTTTTATTCCTGAAACAGAACTATCCTTCATTACCAAAAAACCAATTGTAACTTTTTTTTCAATTTTTTCTTTTAATGCTTTTTCAGGAAAGATCAGTTCCTGCTCAAAAACTCTTTTAAATTCTGTGTTACCACCAACATTGGAGGGTAAAACATCAACATTAAAACCTGTTTGGGAAAAACTAAGGTTAGAAAAAAGAAGAAAAAATAAAAATAATGAAACATCGATTTTTCTCATTTTAAGGGGACTAGTGTAATGTTAAATGGCAGATGTGAAATGGAAAATGTAGGTTTTGGCTTTGCGATTGGCTTTAAACCATATTACATCTGCCATTTTACATTTTACATATCATTAGATAGTACAATGCAAGATACGGTTTTTAGTATTTATATCTTTTTTAAAAATAATATTTTTAAATTCCATGTTTTGAAGCAGTAAGCTTGTTTCATTGCCAAATGCTTCATTGATCTCCAGATATAATTTCCCCATGGGTTTTAAATGTTTTAACGCAAAATTCGCTATTGCCTCATAAAACAACAAAGGCGCATCGTCAGGTACAAATAGAGCCAGAGGAGGCTCGTGATCCAATACATTTTTTTGCATTGATTTTTTTTCCGAAACACATATGTATGGCGGATTGCTGACAATAATATCAAATTTTAGATTCAAAGTTGGAAGTGTGTTTGAGGATAGAATATCATGCAAAAAAAATTCTACACTAACTTTATTTTGCAGAGCATTTTGTTTTGCCACTTCGAGAGCTTCTTTTGAAATATCTGTTGCAAAAAGATCTGCAGAAGGAATATTTTTTTTTAATGTGATTGGAATGCATCCACTGCCGGTACCTATATCGAGAATTGAGATTTGAGATGTGAGATGAGAGATATCTTGATTCCTGATACCTGATACCTGATTCTTACTACCTGGTACCTGATACCTGATACTTGATACTTGGTTCTCTTTAATAATCAGATCAACCAATTCTTCAGTTTCTGGGCGAGGAATTAATACATGAGGATTCACAATAAACTTTAAATCATAAAAATCAGCTTTGCCTAAAATGTATTGAATCGGCCTGTGTTGCTTCAGATTTTTAATCGCAAAATTAAATTTCAACAGCTCCGATTCAGAAACTGTTGCATTGGGATTCAAAAAAATGTTGACACGTTCAATGCCTGCATATTCTTCAAAACAATATCCGATAAAGGTTTCTATCTCCTCTTTTTCGTAATCGTTTTTTAGTTCAGCGCGAAAAAATTGAACGATATCAGCTATTTTATTTGATGGTATTCTCATAAAATATAAAATTAAAAATATTTATTTGTTAATTGCCGATTATCTTAACTTTGATGTCAATGAATATTCACGAAACTTATATGAAACATTGCTTAGACCTTGCCATAAAAGGTTTTGGGAATGTTGCGCCCAACCCAATGGTTGGTTGTGTTATAGTGAATGATGGAAAAATAATAGGAGAGGGTTATCATCAGCAATTCGGGCAGGCACATGCCGAAGTGAATGCCATCAATTCAGTAGTTAATAAAGAATTACTTAAAAGTTCCACACTCTATGTGAACTTAGAACCTTGTGCTCATTATGGCAAAACCCCTCCATGTACAGATTTAATCATCAGGTCTAAAATACCGAACGTAGTAATTGGCAGTAGAGATTTTAATTTGGAAGTGAACGGGTTGGGTATTGAAAAACTTGTTGATGCCGGAATTAATGTAACCACGGGTATTTTGGCTGATGAATG
>JAHEYA010000443.1 GCA_023251855.1 Bacteroidota bacterium | reverse complement strand
CAGGTACTCCGGGTTCAGTTACCGGCTCAGGAACGGCAAATTATCATGCCCGCTGGACTGCTTCAACAACTTTAGGTAATGGAATGATTCAGGACAATAATTCAACGGTTAGTATAAATGCTACCCCAAATTCTTCTTACAGACTGGCTGTTACAGGAAGTAGCTTGTCAGCAATTTTAGCGGAGAATGCACCTACCAGTATTGGGAAACCCGCTATTTATGCTTCTAATCAATCCAATACCAGCGGAAGCAATTATACGGAGGCAAATTCTGCAAATTCAGTATATGGATTAGCTCTTAATGGAGGTTCATACCACTTTGGTGTATTCGGAACTCGTTCTGATGATCCTTTTGGCCCATCTGCAGGTGTTATAGGTACTTGTGATTATACGCTGGGAACTACTTCCTGGGGAGCATTAGGTTATCAAAACTCCTCGCAGACTGAGTTTGGTGGGTTCTTTAATGGCAAATTGGCTCTTAAATCAGGAAATTTTTACACCTCGTTTTCCTCAGGAACACAAGCTGCAAACATTCTATACACCTTACCAACAGCTCAAGGTGCAGCAAATAGCACTCTGGTAAATGATGGTGCAGGCGTTTTGAGTTGGGGGGCAGGAAGTGGCGTAAATACATTCACTTCTTCAAATCAAACAACTACTTCAACTTCCGGAACCAATGTAACCAATTTGAGTTTTAGTATTCCTGCAAATGAAACCTGGAGTTTTGAATTTAATATTCAAAATGGTTGCGATGGCACAGGTGGTGTAAAATGGGACATTACTTTTCCTGCAGGTGCTACTATGAGGGCTGTTGCAGTTGGAATGTTAACTCCAACCGGTCCAACTGCCTCGGATGTTATGACCACATCAGGTACGCAAACAACAGGATTTAATACTTTTGTAACTACCAATGGGTGGACAAGAATAACCGGATCAATCACTACTGTGGGCACTTCAGGAACGGTGCGACTTCAATTTGCAAGTGTTACAGGTGGTGAAACCTCAACAGTATACGATCATTCTTATATGACAGCAAGGAAAAATTAGAGTGAATCTTTCTGTCATTCCGAACGCTTGCGCTGAAGCTTCAGCGTTGGCGCAATCCCTGTAAGGGTGAGGAATTTTTTATTATGAAACGATTTCTCCTGCCGGTCGAAATGACATTGGTTGTGAGTTAAGTCGTTAATATAATTCTTAAGAAGTTTCAAATCTCATCTCTCAAATCTCAAATCTCATATCTCAATACTCACATCTCATTAATCCGTTTCCAGATAATCTAAATCCTTACCATAACTTTCTTCCAGAAAGAAAACGGCAATGAACGCCAATAGAAATACCACAATTCCAACAATTATTGAGGATTGAATAATTCCCATTCCTTCTGCCATGTATTTCCACCAGATCAACATGGGAACAGTTGCTCCCCTCACAAAATTAGGAATAGTAGTGGTGGCTGTTGAACGGATATTGGTGCCGAATTGCTCAGATGCCACAGTAATGAATATGGCCCAATACCCTTGTGCCAAGCCAAGAAGAAAAATAATGAAATAAAATAATCCGGCCGAACACTCTTTTGCTGAGAAATACCATATACTAAGCAGTCCTAAAGTGGAAATCGCTATCCACAACGCTTTTTTCCTTGATTTTAATTTTTGACTTATATAACCGGTGGTGATACTTCCAAGAGCAGCACCTATATAGTGATACATAATTGATTTACCCGGAATGATCGGTGAAGAAATACCTAATGCTTCACCAAATTCTTTTGAAAAAGTGATCAATATCCCAATAGTGAACCATACCGGAATACCAACAAATATGGAGCATATATACTTTAAAAGCTTTTTAGGATTTTTTAGCAGACTAAAAAAATCACCTCTTTTTGCAGAGGTCTCTTTAAGCTTATCAAACATCCCCGATTCGTGGATATAAACGCGCAGTACGAGCAATAACAAACCAAGAACCCCTCCTACCCAATAGGCTTCTCTCCATCCCCATTGTGAAACAAAAAAGGCAAGAGTGGCCCCAACAATACCAATTCCGGATACAATACTTGTACCCCATCCACGGGCTTCTTTTGTCATCACTTCCGAAACAAGGGTGATTCCTATGCCTAGCTCTCCGGCTAAGCCAAATCCGGCAATTAAACGAAGTATGGCATATTGATTCAAATTTTGAACAAATCCATTTGCAATGTTGGCCAATGAATAAAGTAAGATCGTTAAAAACAGGGTCGATAATCTTCCTTTTTTATCGCCTAAAATGCCCCAAACTATGCCTCCTAACAACATTCCTATCATTTGCATATTCAACAGGAAAACACCGGAATTTTTTATTTGGTCAGGAGCAATGCCTATAGCTTGTAAACTCGGCACCCGAACTATGCTAAAAAGGATTAAATCATAAATATCCACAAAGTAGCCTAAAGCTGCTACTATTACTATAATATTGAAAGGATTACTGTTACCTCGATTGAGCATAAATACCTGAAATAATAAATAAAATTGAGTTACGGATCACAAAAACATAGATGGGCGCTATTTAAAGAAATATTTTTAAATTTTTCAAAAAAGTTATCCACAACAAACTGTTAATATAAAAAAAAATGCTATCTTTGCACTCGATTTTAAAACCAAAAAACAAAAAAAACATGAACACTACATTGATCGAAAAATCAGAAAAAATTAAAAACAACA
>JAHEYA010000442.1 GCA_023251855.1 Bacteroidota bacterium | reverse complement strand
CTTCAATTACTATTTTATATTCTTCTTTCGGATTTATTATTCCAACTGCGGTTCCGTAGGTATCCACAAAAAAATCATCGGTGTATGGTTTTATATATTCTATCCATAACTGCTGACCTGTTTTTTCTCCGTGAGGCAGTTTGCACTCATGGCCGGTTGGTGAAGGCGTGTTGATATACTCTCTGAGAAACTCTAATGCCTGAGGAGTAACGATAGCGGATTTTTTTGCCATGTAAAATAATTTTGGCGAAGATATGGGAAAAATAAAATCAGGAAAGAATAATTCAGGTTCTTTTTCTAACTCATCCATTTCCTCTAATCGGGCTCGAATGCATCGAAGAAATTCATCTCATGAATTTATCAGATAGAAACCTGTAGATGTGATGAATGTGTTAAGAGGCAAATAACAGTGACAATGCCGCAATTATTTTTTCTTATCCTCATTATACGATTTAATTATGGCTGCTACATAATCGGCATATCGTGTTAAAGCTTCAATAGCTGCCTTGTGGAATGCTTCCTGATTTGGTTTTACTACAAATGTTCCCAGCTGCATTGGTCCTCCACCAAAAAGTCTGCTCCGGTTTTTAGCAAACTCAGGAACACTTCCATCATGTGTTGTTACTTCCGCCTCGTATGGGGAATAAATTGGCAACGTGGTAGAAAAAAGAGGACCCATCATTTTTTTATTAACGATAGTGAGCCCGGGTACTGCGCCAAACTTATCTTCCTGGCTGCTTTCGGCCCAACCACTGGTGATTTTAATTGCTGGTCGTACTTTAGCTGTTACGGTAGATGTTTTATTTGATTTATCAAAAAAATCATGATATACGTCTTTTGCAGTCATATCAAACTCTATAAAATCAACCATAAGAAGGAGGTTAGTTACGCCAGCTTCTATTTCACTTTGATACTTATATAATTTCATTCCGGTTGGTGCAAAAATCGGATCGTGATTTTGTGTGTATATAGTTGCAGCTCCGGTCTCTTTACTGCTATAGTTTCTTTTTTCTTTTGTGTCGGCAACAATTTCCTTGTACTTTTTGGTCGCCTTTATTTTTTCCAAATCAACTAAAGTAATTCCGGCACCTTTTAATTTTTCACTGAATATTACATAAAATTCATTGGTGATGGTTTGAAACAATGCAGAATCAATTCCTTCAAGAATTGCGTAACTGGATGTAGTACCTATTTTTCCAACTGAAGAAGATCTGAATTTTAGTTCGACACAAGCCATTGCTTGCGGGTCAGGATTTTTTAAAGCCTTTTTATCAACGTTTTGAGCACCCGACTGAACGGACAAATATTGTTTTGCCTCTTTAAGAATATCCGTTTGCGAATAAATAGAATTCGCAAATAACATAGAGCTGAATACTGTTGAAATTAGGAGTTTGTTTTTCATAATACTTTGATTTTGTTAATAGGTGTTTATTTAAAATTTGTTTCTCATTAATGATGAATGCTCAATAAAAAATCAATTGAATTATTTTCTTCAATCCTATTTTGTTGCTTCTGTTTCTTTCTTGCCAATCTTTACATTATCAAAAGCAAGAATTTTCCTGTTCAACAATCTGAATCCAAGTCCAAAACCAAAGAATGGGGAACCAATTCCCGGACGATAGCCACACTCCGCCTTAAAGCTTAGCCCTTTCTCCTTTAAAGCGCCTGGAGTATTTTCAATTCCTATACGTATACCTATAGGCGTTTTCCCTATAATGGCTGCTGTTGCATCTCTTGATTCAGTAAATTGATCTGTTCCGGCAACTGCAGTTGCGGTGATTAAAGGTGTAAATAATAAATCGGCATAAAATTTATTCACCATACCCCCTCCGCATTCGCCATAGTTATCTGTTTTGATTTTAAGGTTGGTAACTTTCAATCTCATTATTCCGATATATATCCCGGATGCTGTGAAATGGGCTGCATCCCAGGCATACCCATTTATTTTGTCTAAATCAAAATGATTTTTTCTGGCATCGCCCGCATATAGATACAATCCTGCTCTGGCTCCCAATAAATATTTAATTTTTGTGTTAGGTACCATTATAAATTTTTGAGTTTGAGAAGTAGTAGTGGTATTGCCCCATGTTTTTGAATTTGAGGTAACTTTTAACACCACTTTGTATTCTTTTTCAATCTCCCGATTCCCAAAAAGATAAATGCCACCAATCTCATAGTTGTATGAAGAAGCGTTTCTAGAACCACCGAAACCGGCCATAGTAAACCATGAATGTTGCACATCATAATTGATCCCAATCCTATTACCTAAATATACATCCCCTAATAAACCTATGGATGAATAAACCTGACTAGTGGTATTAACATCTGTCCAAATATTTAATCTCATGCGGAAATTGGGCATGCCTTCGTCAGGGTTATTGTGAAGCACCTCGTATTTCACACTTTCCTGAGCGTTCAGGTGCGTAAAAGTTAGAATACTTGCAATTAAAACAACAAACAGGTTTTGGCTTTTCATAAATTTTTCATTAAAATAAAATAATTGTCAAAAAAAATTACTGAATGCTTATTTTTCCTTTAGCAATAATTTTATTTTCATTTTTAACCTGATAAAAATAAATTTCTTTTGAAAAATCAATAAGGTCTATTTCGATTGATGATTGTGTTTTTACATTTTTTACATAAATTCTTTCTCCTAATTGATTGTAAATCTCTACTGTTCCTGTTATTAATCTTCCGGA
>JAHEYA010000094.1:6636-8105 GCA_023251855.1 Bacteroidota bacterium | reverse complement strand
ATTTGCATATTTCAGGGCTTGATCATAGTTTCCCGCATTTGAACATTGCCTGCTTAATAAGTTCAATGTATTTATTTTCAGGGTATCACTATTACATGGCTCGGGGCAAGCTTTTATAGCGGTTTCCAGTTCATCAATGAGAGAGTCTTTTATATTTTGTTGGGCACAGGTAAGGAAAGAACCAAGAGATAAAATACATATTAGCAAATATGGTATTTTTTTTTTCATTTTTTTAAAAAAATATCTTGCTTGATTAAATGAATAATGCTGTGCCGGGGCTTATTTTGTAATGATTACATTCGGGTTTGGCTTAAAAACGTAATCAACAGAGGAGCAGCGTAAAATCAATATTCAATAAAATCAAATTTCAAATCCACCATATTTGAAAATTCTTTACCGGTATCCAACATGTCATCATCAAATTTAGCGGAATGCCATTCGATTTTAACTTTGTATCCTTTTTCAACAAAATCTTTAAGTATAATAATTATTTCGGCAATATGTTTTGCAGAAGTAGAATTAAAATATTCCAATTTAAATTTGAAGACAGGTATGGGGTTGCCATCCGAATCTTGTTTTCGGCCTGACAATATTGGTTCAAATCTTTCTATCCAACTGATCAGGGGGGCATAAAATTTGTCAGCGTTTTCAGGGCGCGATTTACCTGTAATGATAAAGCGATTCGATGTTGCATCCAATCTTACTTCGGGTGAGTTTTCTGTACCACGAATAATTAATGGTTCCATTTTAAAATTATTATTTTTTTATACTGATTTCTGTTTGTAAAAGATAGAATGATGTATTTTTTGTAAGTTTTTTAAACTCGTATTTTATTTTATTACCAGATTTTATTGCAATATCAATTATTCCTAAACCTGCATTATTGTCATTAGTGGGTTTAGAAAGTATTTGTACCCTGTACATTTGTTTTAACTCAACAGGGCTAAGCTTTGCAACTGTTTCCAACTTTTCTTTTAACGCTGGAATTTCATCATTCATAATATGATTTCCGGTAACAATAGTATATTTTGTTTCTGATTTACTTAAGAGCAATGTAGCAATATTTTCTTTTTCATTTCCATGAAAAGAATGTTTACAAACGTTTTCAATACATTCAACCAACACACTATACACTCTTTTGTCCATACCGGTTGTAATTTCAATTGCACTTAATTTGCTTTTAATATTAGTTAATAGTAAGGTAATGGCAAGGTGATCAAAATGTCCGGTAAATGACATTAGTGATCTTTTTTCACTCATTAATTGATGTGCTTCAAATGCAGCTGAAATATAGGTCATACTTATTTTGTAAAATTCAAACTTCTATTTGACACTAAAATTACAAAGTTATTTAGTCAAAAAGAAATGTTAATCCCCGTCAAAACTAAATTATACCCGAATACCGATTACTAAAATGTCATCGGTCTGGTTTTGGTTTCCTTTCCAATTTACAATGGTTTCATCCAGTA
>JAHEYA010000094.1:0-6626 GCA_023251855.1 Bacteroidota bacterium | reverse complement strand
CCCACCATCTTAAGCAAACAAACTGATTGGAGTATTTCACGAAAAGGCTGGGCGAATATTTTTTTATTTTCTTTTCCGCCAATCTGATCGGCATAACCATCAGAAAACAAGTATAACATATCTCCTTTTTGAAGCTGAAAGCTATGGTTGGTAAAATTTTGTTCTCCTTCTTTTTTTATAAATCCGATAGCGTTCTTATCTGCTTTTATTTCGATACATTCATTGTTACGATAAATAACCAAGGGGCTGTGCGCTCCTGCATATTGTAATTTAGTTATTTGAGAGGCGTCTGTTTGTAAAGCAGGCAAGTTAAGAGTAAGCGATTTTTTCTCTCCTTTTTTTAATTTGCTTTTCACATTATCCATTGGCATCCCTTCGAACTCCAAACTAATAAGGGCGATATCCATTCCAAATTTAACTGATGTATTTTTGCTGTTTTGTTTTAATGCGTTTAGCACTTGAATATTTAGTTCGTATAGGATCTCGGAAGGAGTGTAAACCGCTTTCACTTTAATAATATCATTCAAAAGGTTGTTACCCATCAGCGACATAAATGCTCCCGGTACACCATGTCCTGTACAATCAGCAACTGCAATCATCACTCTCTCCTTATCCTCATAGATCCAATAAAAATCACCACTAACAATATCTTTGGGTTTATATAATACAAAAGATTCCGGTAAATGTTTTTTTATTTCTGCAATCGGAGGGAGCAAAGCTTCCTGTATTCTTTTAGCATAATTGATACTATCAGTAATTTTTTCATTTTGTAATTTGATATCATCTTCAGCCTTCTTACGGTCGGTCACATCTGTATCGATCATCACCCATTTTTTGATATTGCCAACTGAATCCAATATTGGAGTGAGTGAACTTTGCACCCACAACTCTCTACCATCCTTAGTGATGTTTAATGCCTGATAAATAGATGATTTTTTATTCTGGATACACTTACGTATGAGTAGTTGGATCTCGGGATTGTTACTTATTTTTTCCAATGTGTTACCTCTTTGCTTTAACTCTTTCAATCCATATCCCTGTAAGCGGGTAAAACCGGAATTTACCCATTCTATTTCACCGGTTTCACCAAAAATTAAAACACCATTATCCGTTTCACTGGCAACAATAGATAATCTGGCTAATTCGTCCTTTTGTTTTTCAATTTCAAGTGTACGCACTTTTACTTCGTCTTCCATATTTTGATAGAGGCGTGCATTTTCCAATCCGTTTACTACATAAAGCGCCAGGTTTCTAAGAATATTCAAATGATATTCAGTGTATGCATTTGCTTTGAAACTTTGAACTGTGATCACTCCAATATGCCTGTTAGCTGTTGAAAGTGGAAGATAAATAATTGATTCAGACATATCACCGGCTTTAGGCGATGGCATTGGAATACCCGGGAAATAAGTTGAAAACTCTTTTCTAAAATCATTTATAAACATCTCCTTCTGCCTTTTAAAACACCACACAGCAGGACGGCTTTCATCATTTAATTCATTGTAATATAATTCCAGACTCACCCCTTTTTCCATAAATCCGGTAAACTCCAATCTCTTTTCTTTTTCGTTAATTATACCAATACCAAATGCAGAAGCATCCATGAGTTTATTAACGTTTTCATATACCTTTTTTAATATTTCCTCAGCTGTCAAAACGGAGGTAATCTCTCTACCAATACTACTAAGCAGTTTTGTATTCTCGTACGATTTTTCTACCTCTTCTTTTTGTTTCAAAACCTCAACAGTTCTCTCCTTTACCTTTTCTTCCAGGTTTTCATAAAGCTGTGCATTTTCAAGAGCAATAGCGGTATAATTAGCTAATGTTCTTAGTATATCGAGATGATGTTTGGTATACCTGTTTTTTTCATAGCTCTGAACAGTAATCACCCCAATTACCTGGTCCTTAAAAATCATGGGACAGAATAACAAAGATGCTGTCATTCCACCGCTAACAACTACTATATCTTTAACGTACTTTGTATGTTCATTTAAGTTATCATTTATAAATATTTCTTTTCTATTTTTAATACACCATACAGAGTAATTATTATCATTATTCATAGAAAATGAAAATGGTTTTAATCTTTCTCCTTTATCGTATTCAAATTTTACTTCTACTGTTTCATTTTCAGGATGATATATCCTGATGCCCCATGTTTCTGCGTCCATCAGGCGGTTAACGCTTTCATGCAGTTTATTGAAAATGCTTTCAAAATCCAATGTAGAAGTAAGTTGTTGACCTATCTCACTTAATACATTGATATTGTTATGTGATATTTCTAATTCTTCTTTTTGTTTGATCACCTCCTGTGTTCTATGCTTAACTTCCACTTCCATATTTTCATAGAGGCTGGCATTTTCCATCGCATTTACTGTATATACAGCTAAGTTTCTGAGGATATCCAACTGGTATTCGGTATAGGCATTTTCTTTAAAACTTTGAACTGTAATAACTCCAATACGTTTATTGGGAGTTGAAAGAGGAAGATAAATAAGTGATGCAGCATGTGCTCCTTCTTTGACAAATGGCATTGTTTTGCCCGGGAAATAAATGTTATAATCTCTTCTATAATTATTGGTAAATAATTCCTTTTGGTTTTTAAAGCACCAGATAGCCGGGCGTCTTTCATCAGATAATTCATTATAAAGAAAAGGAAGCTTTGCTCCATTTTCAATAAATCCAGCAAAATCAAGGCGCTGTTCAGAATCATTATATACTGCAATACCAAAGGCTGATGCGTCCATCAGCTTATTTATATTTTCATACACTTTATTTATAATTTCTTCAACTGATAAAACTGCGGTGATCTCTCTGCCAATGTTACTGAGTAGTTTTGTATTCTCGTATGATTTTTCTACCTCTTCTTTTTGTGTGATCACTTCTCTGGTTCTCTCTTCCACTTTTTCTTCCAGATTTTCATACAGCTGAGCATTTTCTAAGGCAATCGCAACATAAACTGCAAGATTTTTGAGAATATTCAGGTGGTACCTGGTGTAGGCATTTTTGCTGAAACTCTCTACCGTAATTACTCCAATCACTTTTTCTTTTGAAAATAGTGGAAGATAAATAAGTGACTCTGGGCGTTCACCGGCAACAGGTGCAGGAATATATGACATGTACTTAACATACTCACTTTCTAAATCGTTAATAAATATCTCCTGTCCTTTTTTGAAACAAATCACAGGGAAGCGGGTATCATCATTCAAACTATACGAACTGCTGAATTTTTTTCCTTTTTCTATGAATCCCGGAAAATCAATTGAATTATTTTTTTTATTATGGACACCAATACAAAAAACGTCTGCAACCATCAATTTATTTACATTTTCATAAATTTTTTCAATTATTTTTTCAACTGAAAGAGAGGATGTTATTTTTTGTTCGATCTCACTTAAAATGGAAATATTCTTATAGGTTTTTTCAACTTCTTCTTTTTGTTGTATAATGCTGATATTCGCTTTTTGTTTGTTTCTATACCCTCTGAAAATAAGGAAAGCAAACACAAGCACCAGTGTAAAGCCAATAATAAATGCATTTCGCAGAGTTTGCTGTTGTTCTGTTTCGGCTTGTCGCCTAGCTATCTCTGCATCTTTTTTTATGAGTTCTTTATCTTTTTTTTCACTCTCATACCTCGCACTCAACTCTGCTATCAGTTTATTTGATTGTTCATTGAACAGAGCGTCTTTCATTCTGGAATAAAGTGCATAAAATTCATACGCTTTTTTATGATTATTTAATTTTGCATAACAGTTTGCGAAACTCAGATAAAGATCCCTTACATATGTTTTGTTATTTACCATTGATGCCGCTTTATAACATCTTTCCAAATACTCGAGTGATTTTTCATAGTTCCCCTGTGCAAAATAAATATCCCCTATTGTGCCAAAAAGAATTGCCGACATATCATCGTCCCTAATCTCTCTTGATATTTTTAATCCCTCAAAAGCATACTCTAGTGCCTTACCAAATTCTCCTTTGCCAGCACTAATATATGCAAGCTGATTATCTGCTTTAACAAGGCCATTATTTGATTTATTACTCTGATATAATTTTCTGGCTCTTAAAGCATAATACATTGCTTCCATGTGAGCGCCTTTAAAAACGAACGTTTGTGTTTTATCATGGTTACTTCTTTCATAATAAATTACGGAGATCGAAATTGAAACATCAGCAATACCTATCTCATCATTTATTTTTTCATAAATTTTTAATGCTCTGAAAAAATATTTTAATGACCCATCGTAATTATTTTGATTCTGACAAAGTTTACCTATCACATGAATTAATCTTGCCTGCTGCTTTTTTTCTGCAGCGGGTTTATCCTCATCTGGAGTTGATGCAGTATCGATCGACATTCCTTCATACAATGTTAAAGCATTCAAATAATACTCCATCGCTTTGCCCAAACTCCTTTGTTCTGCATACAGATCAGCGATAATACTTAACGTTTTTATGATCTCTTTTTTGTTACCCGTTTCATATAAAATTTTTAAAGAGTGAAGGTAGCTCTCCAATGCTTTGTCAATATCATTGCTGGATTTATAAACAAGCGCAATGTTGGCTAATGACTTAGCCATTCCTTTTTTATATGACAATAGTTGAGCTAATGTAAGCGCTCTTTCAGCATATTGAATAGCATTTTCAGGTGACTCTTTTTTTGTTTCTAAACATAATGCATTTAAAAGAGTTACTTTATTGCTGTCCGCTTTGGCTTCTTTCAAAAGGATTTGAAGTGAATCAACAGTGCGGTAATGAGCAACCCGCTCTTTGGTAAGCTGAGCCCTACACTCACCGGAGCTAATCACTATAGTTATCTGAATTAACAGATAGGATAAAAAACGATTCAATAGTTGTTTGTTGAACATAATATTATTTGGATGTGCGAATGTAATAAATACTTAATGAATAATATCGTTTAATAATAAGGAATTTATGCTTGCTTTTTAAATGTTCCATTACCAACCATATTTTACCTCTCATTCTTGGTGTTTAATTTTAATAGTGCACCTTTTAATTACTGTTTTTTACCCTTATTTTATTGTTGTTGACTCAATCGGAAACAAAAAAAACAGTACATTTGGTTTCAATAAAAAAAAGAATGAAAAAATCATTTGTAATTATTTCGGGTATCATCTTGTCCTTATCAGTCCTTGGTTTCATGGCTGCTTCTAAGAACCTCGACAAAAATAGAAAAGACTCTAAAGGCAACATTTCAAGAGATGGAATGGAAGAGGATGCCCAGGAGCGCATCCGTTGGGAACTAAAACGCCTGGCCGATCCGGCAACCGGAAAAATACCAGATAATATTCGTCAAAAAGAATTGACTTTTGCAGCTACACTGCCTAATGATGCGCAGGGTAATTCGTTTGGTGACAGGTCAACTTTAACAATTGTAAACCGCGGTCCATTTAATGTGGGTGGTCGTACCCGAGCTTTTGGTATTGATGTAAGTAATGAAAACCGTTTGCTGGCAGGCTCTTGCTCCGGAGGAATGTGGCTTTCCACTGATGGTGGAACTACCTGGAACATGACCAATACCTTATCACAATTAAAAAATGCAACCTGCTTGGTTCAGGATAAACGCCCTACACATACAAATGTTTGGTACTATGGCAGCGGTGAAGCCTATGGTGCTTCAGCAGGAGGTGGTGGTGCCTATTATCTTGGAGATGGAATATTCAAATCTACTGATGGAGGTGTAACCTGGCAGCCAATAACATCAACTGCCGGTGGGGTAGCTCAATCTTTTACAAGCGGCTGGCAATTGATCTGGAACGTAGCAAATGATGTGTCAGCAAATGATTCTGTTTCAGAAATTTATGCTGCCGTTTATGGTGGAATTAACAGAAGCATTAATGGGGGAACAAGCTGGGCATCAGTACTCGGTGGAAATTCATATTTTACTGATGTTGCAGTAACCACAACCGGAGTAGTATATGCCGCCTTAAGTGATGATGGAGCCAAAAAAGGCATCTGGCGCTCTGTTAATGGTACTGCATTTACTAAAATTACTCCGGATAGTTTTCCTACAGCTTATAATAGAATAGTAATGGGAATAAATCCTTCCAATGAAAACGAAGTTTATTTTTTAGCCAACACACCCAATGCAGGCAAAGTAACCTACAATTATTTAGGTGACCCTGAATGGAACAGCTTTTGGAAATACACTTATTTATCAGGCAATGGTGATAGTGCTGGTGGCATGTGGCAAAACCTTTCCATAAATTTACCTGCAACAGGTGGTCAGTTTGATAAATGGACCGTTCAAGGATCTTATGATATGTTAGTTCGTGTAAAACCAACTGATTCGAGCACTGTATTTATTGGCGGCACCAATTTGTATCGATCTACCAGTGGCTTTCAGGATTCTACGCACACTTCATTTATTGGAGGTTATGAACAATTTTCTGCCTTGCCTGTTATTAATTCATACCTCAATCATCATCCCGATCAGCATTGTTTGGAATTTTCTCCATCCAACCCCAATATTATGTACAGCACCAATGATGGCGGTGTTTTTAAAACTTCAGATAATTCAGTAAATACAGTAGTTTGGCAACCTTTAAATAATGGTTATTTAACATCCATGTTCTATACAGCTGCTGTAGATCATGCAACACCGG
>JAHEYA010000093.1 GCA_023251855.1 Bacteroidota bacterium | reverse complement strand
GAAATAATTTCAACACTGGGTGTCACTTCCCATTTACCAATAATCCTCAACGCTTCTTCAACCGAAGAACCTGTGCTTGATGAAGCATACTGAGGGTATAATGGAATTATAATTATTTTTTTTACCTGTGCTTTACGTAACTTATTAACTGCTGATTCCAAAGAAGGGCACTGATACCTCATTCCTAATTCAACTAGATAAGAATCTCCCAATGCCTCTTGTAGTAAGGATTTCACTTTCATACTATTTATTAAAAGTGGCGAACCTTCTTTGGTCCATATATGCTGATAAAGTTTAGCTGATTTAGCCGCACGAAACGGAACAATAATTCCATTCACCAATAAAAACCTGGCAACCGGATTAATATCAATTACACGAGGATCATTCAAAAATTGTGTTAAATATTTTCTTACGTCCGAAGTTTTTGGACTATCGGGTGTTCCAAGATTAATAAGCAATACACCGGTTTTCATAAACTATTTTAATTATTTTCTAACCACTTTAAATCGTATAAGCCACGAATATAAAATCAGAATCAATGACAAATACATTGCTGCTCTAGCTATATAATCACCATACTTTGTATAAAATGTTAGTTCATTGTTTAATTTAATTTGACTAGAAATAACTGCAGGAACCCACCAGTTGGTAGCTTGCTGGATTTCTCCTTTATCAGTGATGATACAGGAAATACCGGTGTTTGCAGAACGCGCTATGTATCTGCGTGTTTCAATAGCTCTTAGGGTACCATACTTTAAATGTTGTTTGTATCCTGGTGTATCGCCCCACCAGCCATCATTTGTAATGATTGCAATAAATTGAGCTCCATTAGTTACATACTCCGAAACATACTCTCCATAAACGCTTTCATAACAAATTACGGGTGCTGCTTTCAATTTATTATCAGGTGAAGCGAATACAGTTCGTTCCTTTTGTATTCCCAAGCTACCTGTTGTTCCACCCAGATCAATTGCTAATTTTCCAAGGTATTTAAAAATAAATGGGAATGGCATTTTTTCAACTCCCGGTACTAATTTCGATTTATGATATATCTGTATTCTATTGGTACTATCCAATTGAAATGCCGTATTATATGCATCGTAATAGGCATCTCCATTTGTAAATTTGCATGCCGTTAATGATAAAAGTTCGTTTTTCTGATACAGCTTTGCTGTTGACGCTCCAATAATAATTTTAAGTTTTGGATACTCTTTCAAGTACTGTTTCAACGTTTTAACACTTGCACTTTGTTGCAGTTCATGCTCCCAAATATCTTCTGTTAAAGCTGTTTCAGGAAAAAACAAATAATCTGTCGTTGAATCCGTTTTTTGGGATGCTAACTCCAACATTTTATGAAGTTGTTCTGCATACCCTCCTCCAAATTTTTCATTGTAGGGATCAATATTGGGTTGAACTATTACAACATTCGTTTCTTCTTTTAAATTAATGGAAAAAGCCAAAACAAAATAAGAGATTGCTATTGGAAAGACTATTAAAACCACTAATCCAATGATTTTACTTTTTGAAATTTGAAATTTACCACTAACAGAATGATACCAGGAAAATACCAAGCAATTAACACTAAGTATCCATAAACTTCCGCCAAAAACTCCTGTATATTCATACCATTGTACCCAGTTAGGAGTAACCGCGAAAGCATTTCCTAGTGTAAGCCACGTCCACGTAAGGTCCCAATCCAGATGTAAAAATTCAAAAGTAATCCAAAAACTAGCAAATAATATATTTCCCCATTTTTCTCCAACACGTTTTTTTACTTTGTGAAACAACATAAAAGTAATGGTCATCAGCAACGCATTACACATGATTGCCATTGCAGCACCACCATATGAAGCATTTTTTATCCACCAGGTTGTTAAAATATTCCAGATAAAAAATGTGATATAACTACAAACGAAAAGTGTGAGTGATCTGTATTTTTCAGGATTTTGAAATATACTTTGTTCAACAATTAAAAGAGGAACAAATGCAATAAATACAAGTGGAATAAAGCCATTCGGAAACCATCCAAATGCCAACAGTAATGCACTTAATAAGGAAAGTAAAAAAAGTTGGTAGGTTTTCACTTTAGTAATTTGGAAACGAAAGTACGAAAGTTCGTGGAAGGATGATTTTAAAATCCCCAAAATATCTAATCTTAAACTTTCTCGCAAAATTTTTATTAAATTTATTTATTTAATTTTATCTTTTTTAATTAAATTTTTCAATCTGGTTTATTAAGTTAAAGCTTTGTAATACCTTTATTTCATGATAATTTTATGAATATTTATTTTTGTCAACTGTTTTTTACCTAAAATTAAAATTCGATTTAATGAAAAAATCAATTCTATATATTACAACCATTTTAACTTTAAACTTAGAACTTTTAACTTTAAACTCTTTCTCTCAATGTACCAAACTACTTGATTTTGCTGGCGTTACAAATGGAAGAAATCCAACCGGCTCTCTTCTCTCGGAAGGCAGTTTTCTCTACGGACTAACACCTGCAGGCGGTTCAAACAATTTGGGAACCATTTTTAAGATAATGCCTGATGGGCTTAATTATTCCAAACTGTTTGATTTTGCTGGTATTACAACTGGTAGTCAACCTGAAGGTTCTCTCATTTCTGATGGAACATTTCTTTATGGATTAGCTGAGCAAGGTGGAAGCAACTCTTCAGGTGTACTCTTCAAAATAAAACCGGATGGAACTGGGTTTACTTTATTGCATACGTTTGGTGCTTCTGGTGATGGGGTTTTCCCGGGAGGTTCTCTTTTTTCTGATGGAACATTCTTATACGGAACTACTGAATTAGGTGGAACAAGCAACAAAGGAACTCTTTTTAAAATTATGCTTAATGGAACCGGGTATGCCAAACTGCTTGATTTTTCTGGTGCTGATGGAGCTTCACCATATGGCTCATTAATTTCTGATGGAACTTTTTTGTATGGAATGACTAATCAAGGAGGAACAAACAGTAAAGGAGTTATTTTTAAAATAATGACTAATGGAACAGGATACTCTAAACTACTTGATTTCAATGGTGCAAACGGAGATACTCCTTATGGATCACTAATCTCTGATGGAACTTATTTATATGGAATAACCTCTATTGGTGGCGTCAACAACCTTGGAGTTGTTTTTAAAATAAAAGCGGATGGAAGCGGTGGGTATGTTGATATGTTTGATTTTGCTGGCATTTCAAATGGAAAGATCCCTTACGGTTCTTTTATTTCTATTGGTAATTATTTATATGGAATGACTCAACAAGGTGGAACAAACAATGCAGGAACAATTTTTAAAATAATGCCCAATGGAACCGGATATACTAAAATGCTTGATTTTGCTAACATTGCAAATGGAAGTGGTCCCGCAGGTTCTTTCATTTCTGATGGCACTTTTCTTTGGGGAATGGCTGCTGGTGGCGGAATAAATGGTATGGGAACATTATTTAAATACTGTATTAATCCAACTTCATCTACTCAATCTGCTACAATATGTTATGGAAATACCATTACCATTGGAAATCATATTCATAATTCAACCGGAACTTATAATGATAACCTTACTTCGCATTTCGGCTGTGATAGCTCTGTAACAACTCATTTGATAGTATTAAGTCAAAATACTTTAACACAATCACCTACTGTTTGTGCCGGACATTCAGTAACTGTTGGTAGCCACACATACACCACCAGCGGAAATTACACGGATCTTTTTACTTCACTAGTCAATGGTTGCGACAGTACCCTAACCACTCACTTAACTGTATTTTCTGTTAACTCACATGCTCAATCAACTAGTGTTTGCGCAGGACAAAGCATTACAGTTGGAAGTCATACTTATAACACCTCAGGAACTTTTACTGATATATTCACCTCCCTGGTTAATGGTTGCGATAGTACCGTTACAAGTCATTTAACCGTATTGACAGCTATCACACATACTCAATCGCCTATTGTTTGTGTTGGGCAAAGTGTATCTGTTGGGAGTCATACTTACACTACCAGTGGCACTTATACAGATGTTTTAGCTTCTTTGATTAATGGTTGTGATAGCACCATTACAACTCATCTAACAGTATTACAATCCAATATACATTCTCAATCGCTTACAGTTTGTTATGGTGATTCTCTCACTGTTGGTACACATACCTATACTGCTAACGGAAATTATTCTGATACGCTAACTTCTTATCACGGCTGTGATAGCGTTATTTCTACACATTTAACGTCAGCTGCTCAAAACATATTCTTTCAATCACCTTCAGTTTGCAAAGGACAAGGATTTACAATCGGAAGTCACACTTATTATATAAATGGAACTTATACTGATGTGCTAACTTCGATTGTAAATGGCTGTGATAGTACCGTAACAACTCATTTGTCCTTAGATTCAGTTGATGTTTCGGTACAACTTGGGCTTTCAACTTTATTGGCCCATGCTACTGGTGCAACCTATCAATGGATTGATTGCAGTAATGGAAACACCCCAATTTCAGGACAAATCGGCCAAAGTTTTATTGCAGCAACTGTGGGTAATTATGCAGTTATTGTTACACAAAATAATTGTACGGATACTTCTGCCTGCTTCTCCCTAACCCCTGAAGGAATTGCTCAACTGTCAATTAACAATATTCAATTGTCAGTTTATCCCAATCCTTTCAACTCGTTCGCTACAATTACATTTTCCGAAGAGCAAAAAAATATAAACATCAAAATAATAAATATGCTAGGTGAAGAAATAAAATTATTTCCGATGTTTAAAACGGGAAAGAAATTGATAATTGAAAAAGGGGAAATGAAGCCGGGAATTTATTTTCTGCAAGCGCAAACCGAACTAGGGGTAGTGATAAAAAAAATAATTATTGCTCAATAAATTTTTTTAATTCCTTGCTGTGACCTTTAAATACTATATGTGTGGCCTGAGGTGAAATTATTTTACTTTCCTATTAATGTCCAGCTTTATCGAAAACACATTTGAATATAATTGATCTCCAACATTCGCTAACGCATAATCAATAGTAACATATTTGATCCGAACACCCAAACCAATATTAGGTTGAATTGTTTTTATTTCTTTACCACTAATATCTGTATACGTTTGATAATTACCTAACCCTGCTCTTAAAAATATCAAGTTCATATAGGCTGCCTCTAAACCAAAATGAGGATCTAAACTCATTGCTTTACTTTTTATTACCACATTTCGTTTACCATCGAAAGTAGCATCCAGATTAACTTCCGCCAGCAAAGATATTTTTGGAGTAAAATCAAATTTACGGGCTCCACCTAATAATAATTTTGGTAAAGTAATCTCTACTGAGTTCTCGGGGATCGCATTACCTGTAGAAATAAACACTGCTTTAGTTTTATCCGATAAATTAAATGTCCATGCATTAAATGTGGATGTAACATCACGGACCATTGCTGCAAATTTCCATTTTTTGTAATCGTATTGTGCTCCTGCATCCAATCCAAACCCCCATGCTCCGGCAAAATCACCTATTCTTCTGCGAATTACTTTTGCATTCGCACCTAAGTGCAAACCTGGAATTTTTGTTGTTTTTGCATAGGATACAATAAAAGCAAAATCGGTTGCAGAAAAAGTAGTAATTCTATTATAATTCAAATTTCCATTTGCATCAATCAGCTCAGTGGTATTAGGTATATCATCAGCACCAAAACGTATCGCAGTAAATCCAATCACACTTGAGCTGTCAATACGTTTTGCGTATCCACCATAATCATATTTGGCGCTACCTGCAAAATATTCACTGTGCATTAACGCAACCTGGTGCTGATTACCAATACCCAGCAATCCCGCCGGATTCCAATAACCTGCGGTAACATCATTTGCTGATGTTATATAAGAATTCGACATCCCTAATGCTCTTGCCCCAACACCAATACTTAAAAATTCATTACTGTATTTTGGAGCCTGTGCCAAGGCATTCAGACAAACACTTAAGGAAATTACTACGAATAAGAAATTTTTCTTTTTCATAAAACGTTATAAAATTAAACTAATTTTTTAATCAGTTCGATTTTTTTATCCCCTGACAGGGTTTCAAACCCTGTTAGGGTTGTGAGAACGTGTTTTTTTTCTTTTTATTGTTTTCCGGAACAACCTGACGGGTTTTCAAAACCTGTCTGGTTTAATGCCTGCGCCCGGCCTATCGATTTAATCGCAATTAAAAATTAAAACACTATTTTCGTAAATAATTAAAACAATAGAAATTGTAATTTCGCTTCCGCGATGCAGATAAAAAAACATATACCAAATGTAATTACTTGCGGTAATTTATTCTGCGGCTGTTTAGCAATCATTTCTGCCTTCAAAGGGGATTTAGTCTGGAGTGCTTACCTAGTGGGCATTGCGGCTGTATTTGATTTTTTTGATGGATTTGCAGCACGTCTTTTAAATGTACATTCTGAAATAGGTAAACAATTGGATTCATTGGCAGATATGGTTACGTTTGGTGTAGTGCCGGGAGTGGTGATGTTTTTTTTGCTCTCCAATGCTATTGCTAATAACAGTTCTGAATTCCCTTCCTGGCTTATTTTTGCAGCGTTCTTAATCACTATTTTTTCTGCTGTTCGTTTAGCCAAATTTAATGTCGACACTCGTCAAACATCTTCATTTATTGGTGTTCCTACACCTGCTAATGCAATATTAATTTGTTCGATTCCACTTATTCAATTTTTTCAACCCACCATTGGCGACTTTAATCTGCTCTTAATTCTTCAAAACCCATGGCGTTTGTTAGGATTAACAATTCTTATGTCCTATCTCCTTATAGCCGAAATTCCGTTGTTTGCGCTTAAATTCAAAAATTTTGGCTGGGCCGACAATAAAATTCGTTTTACTTTTTTAATAATTTCAGTGCTTTTGTTAATACTATTCCAATTCATTGCAATTCCTTTTATTATATTTTTGTACATAATTCTTTCAGTTGTGAATAATATTTTAAGTAGAGAATATACCGAATAAGAATTATATATTGAGCTCAAATAAATTACAATCAATGTCATTTCGACCGCAGGGAGAAATCTTTCCATAATAAAAAGATTCCTCACCCTTACAGGGATTCAGAATGACAAAAAGGTTTGAAATAACAACAGAAATGTAAAAAACTAATTCGATACAATTAATAAACCGAAATAAGTTAAAAACTGTCATTCCGAAATTAAAAAATAAAAAAATGAAATACAGAGCTGAAATAGATGTAATGCCCCTAAAAGCATTGTTAGATCCACAAGGTAAAGCTGTTACAGGCAGTATGAAAAATCTTGGTTTGCCCGAAATTGAAAACGTTCGTATCGGTAAACATATTACTCTTGAAATTGAAGCTGCTTCAAAAGATGCAGCAACAAGTAAAGTAGATGAGGCTTGTAAAAAATTATTAGCAAACCAAATCATGGAATTTTACGAATTCAAAATTTTCGAAAATTAATTTACCTGAGAAAATACAAAGCAATACCGTATTGCTATTGAATTCTTTTGACTCTCTAAGTCAGGCTGCCGTTGAATTTAAACCCTCTGAAAAAAGTTGGTCGGTTTTGGAGTGTGTTGAGCATATTTTTTTGATTGATAAAGCTGTTTCAAAAGTTATTGCTACCCCCCTTCAAACAGAACAAACAGAAAATACTAAAACTGAATTATTTGGTGAACAAAAACTAAATATTCTTTTAGTCAGCAATCGATTTTATAAAGTTCCTGCCCCTGAATATGTACTCCCTAAGGGCATTTTCAAAAGTAATGCTGATGCTATTCAAAATGTCAACAGCATTATTGAAAAAATTATTCAGCATATCAATGCTAATACCATTGAACTGGAGACTCAAACTATAAAACATCCTATATTAGGCTTGATGACTAAACTCGACTGGATCCATTTCATGATTGCTCACACCAACCGCCATATTTTGCAGCTAGAAGAGATAAAAAAAGCGTTCATACTAAAAAACTAATTGGAGTTTATTTAGTTCTATAACGATTTGTATGAGTTGTTAATTAGGGTGAACCTGTAAACACGAAACCCACAATTAACAAGTGATTGTTGATTTTTTATAACAAAAAAAGCCCCGAAAGAGATCGAAAAGATGCAAATTCGGGGCATGACTAGCAGCA
>JAHEYA010000092.1 GCA_023251855.1 Bacteroidota bacterium | reverse complement strand
AAATCATAATTTTGCTTTATTTTATAAAAAATAATTCCAGTCAATGGGTATGCAAGCCATGGAAATAAAGGAAAATAAGACCAAGATGAAGTTCCATAAAATGGAGAAAGAACATACTTTAAAATTGGTTGTTCGGTAGTATAATTCAAAAGAAACTCTCCAAGAAAGGCAGAAACAAGAGTTAAACTGATCAATGGTATTAAAACAAAATTTTTATTTAATCGCCAAACAGCCGATAACAACGCTATTATAATCAAGCTTAAACCGGCTAAAGGCAATATGTCTATTCCGAAAATATAATTCCAGATATTCAGGTTGAATCTGCTTTTGCTTACCGAGATTATTAAATTAAAATTCAAAGCAATATTTAAAAGCAATCCCAAAAAAATAATTTTAATTCCCCGAATAATTAGTTGAAGAGTTGTTTTTTTTGATTGGGCAATAAAGTATCCGAAAATTATCATGAATACAGGTGCAACTGGTGGTCCGCCAAGAAAGAGGAGAAATTTACCCGTACTACTTTCAAAAATGGTTGGTGTGGCAAATAATTCAATTATGTGAACTTGTATCATCAACAGTGCGGCTATACCTTTTAATAGATCTGCTGTTTGGGTTCTGTCCGACATTTATACTTCTTTGTTTTAAACTACCACTAAAGCCGTTCTTCCCAGTTTTGTGGATCACGTGATGTATGGAAAACAGCGATGACCTTGATAAAATTGCTCTCGATCGTATAATGAATTCCGTAGGGGAAGCGCTCGATAAATGCAACCTGGACTTTTTCGTATTGATTTTGGAACAGGGTGGGATTTCTTAAGATGCGGTTTATTTCAGCTTCAAGACATAATTCAAAATCATTTCCCAGTCCCTCCCTCAGCGAGTCATACCAAAAAAATGCATCGAGGATATCAAAATTCGCTTCATCAGAAATGATGAGAGAGTATTTTATTTTCATTCCCTATGAAGATTTTTTTTAACATCATCCCAAGTAAAGAATTTCGTTTCTCCACTCCTCATCCGCGCTAACCGCTTATCAAGTTCCGTTTTTTGCGCATTTGTGATAGTTAGTTTATTTTCGGGAATGCTGTCCCAAATTTTTTCAAGCAGTAAAAGACGCTCTGCAATACTTAACTTTAAAATATTTTCAATGCTCATAGTATGAATTTTTAATACAAATTAAAAAAAAGAGTTCGACATTTTGCTACTGCTAGTTTAGTAAATTCATGAAGATTCGTTATCAGTAACCACTAATTCCCGAACTCACTCATAAAGCGAATCCGCATCAACCTGATTTCTTCTTCTGTATAATCTTCTTCACCTAATTCCTGAATTGCAGCTTCAATAGAGTCCGAATGCGATTCTTTAAAATATTCCATTGCTTCCTGTTGTTTATCATCATCAATAGTATCATTGATGTAATAAGCAATATTCACTTTGGTTCCAGATGAAACAATACTTTCAATTTCAGTGATCAGATCAGCTAAACTTAATCCTTTTGCACTTGCAACATCTTCTAAAGGCAGCTTTCTATCTATGTTTTGGATGATATGTACTTTTAAACCGGATTTATTAACGATTGATTTTACAACCATATCTAATGGTCGTTCAATCTCATTTTCTTCAACATATTTGGCAATAAGATCAATAAAAGGTTTACCAAATTTTTGGGCTTTACCTTGTCCAACCCCGGTGATATTAACCAACTCCTCCATTGTAATCGGGTATGCTACCGCCATTTCTTCTAATGACAATTCCTGAAAAATAACATAAGGAGGTAATTTTAATTTATGTGCAGTTTGTTTTAAAAGATCTTTCAAAGCAGCAAATAAAGCGGCATCAGCACCTGAACCACCTTTGTTTCCCGGACCGGCTTCATCATCGGATTCTGTTCCTTCATAATCATGGTCTTTTGTAACCATAATACTATGCGGTTCATCCATAAAGGCTTTGCCTTCTTTGGTAACTTTTAATAAACCATAATTTTCAACATCTTTAGATAAAAGGCCTGATATTAATGATTCCCTTATAACTGCATTCCAATATTTTTCGTTTTTATCATCTTCGGCACCTTTACCAAAACATTCCAATTCATTGTGTTTGTATGATTTTGTAGTTGAATTGGTAATACCTAATAAAATGTTGATTATATCTTTGGTTTTAAATTTTTCTTTTACATCCAATATGGCTTCAATGGCTAATGCCACATCATCCATACCTTCAAATTTTTGTTTAGGATTGCGACAGTTGTCACACATTTCATTACAACCGACTTCATCAAACTCTTCACCGAAATAATGCAGTAAAAATTTTCTCCTACAGCTTGATGTTTCAGCATATGAAACCGTTTCATGCAATAGTTGTTTGCCTATTTCCTGCTCCGATACAGGTTTTCCCTTCATAAATTTCACTAACTTCACAATATCATCATGACTGTAAAATGTAACACAGTTGCCTTCACCACCATCACGGCCACCGCGGCCGGTTTCCTGGTAATAACCTTCTAATGATTTTGGAATATCATGGTGAATCACAAAACGAACATCTGGCTTATCGATACCCATTCCAAATGCAATGGTAGCAACTATCACATCAATATCTTCCATCAAAAAAAGATCCTGGGTCTTTGCACGTTCTTTTGCTTCAAGGCCTGCATGATAGGGTAATGCTTTGATACCATTTACACGTAAAGTTTCAGCAAGTTCATCTACCTTTTTGCGGCTTAAACAATACACAATACCTGACTTACCCGGGTTTAATTTGATATATTTAATGATCTCCTTGATCACATTTGTTTTTGGCCGGACATCATAATACAGGTTGGAACGGTTAAATGACGATTTATAAAGATTGGCACTGGTCATACCCAGATTTTTTTGGATATCCTGCTGCACTTTAGGAGTTGCAGTAGCAGTTAATGCCATGATGGGCACTTTACCGATCTGCTCAATTATTTGTCGTAATCTGCGGTATTCAGGACGAAAATCATGTCCCCATTCTGAAATACAATGCGCTTCATCAATTGCAAAAAATGAAATTTTAATTTCTTTAAAAAAAGCTATATTAGCTTCTTTTGTTAAGCTTTCAGGGGCAACATAGAGCAATTTAGTTTTACCATCAGTAATGTCTTTTTTCACTTTGGTAATCTCAATTTTTGATAGTGATGAATTAAGAAAATGAGCAATCCCTTCTTCATTACCGAAGTTACGTAAAGCATCCACTTGATTTTTCATTAAAGCAATTAGTGGTGAAACAATAATTGCTGTTCCTTCACTTACCAAAGCCGGCAATTGATAACATAATGATTTACCTCCGCCTGTAGGCATAATTACAAATGTATCCTTACCCTCCATGAGACTGGCAATGATAGCCTCTTGTTGCCCTTTAAAGCTGTCAAATCCAAAAAATTTCTGAAGGCATTGCTGAAGGGATGTTTCTACATCAAGCATTGTTTTAAGCGTTTTGATATTTTTATTAATTAGTTCCGTATGTGCGAGGATTATATTATCCGAAGAAAAAAGCTAATTTTATATTGTTTAACAGATTACTAATTTTGTTTTTTTATTTTTGCAATGTAAATATATAATAAAATATCTTTAGATGTTACACAGTTCTCTACTTTATTTTAAGTGAAAAGAGAAAAATTCAAATTCAAAATGTTAAAGAAAAATGTGTATCTTTTAGGTTTTGAATTAAAAATTTATAGAATAATCTTTAAATATTCCTCGATTGAATAAATCCAAAGAAGAAATAATTGAACTTGCTAAATCTACCTTAACTATTGAGGCTGACTCCGTTCATAATTTACAAAATTTCATTAACGATGATTTTGTTGCTTGTGTTCAGCTTATCCACAAGTCGAAAGGAAGAGTTGTTGTAACCGGTATTGGAAAGAGTGCAATCATTGCTCAAAAAATTGTAGCTACTTTTAATTCTACTGGCACCCCTGCTATTTTTATGCATGCTGCTGATGCCATTCATGGCGATTTAGGCACTCTTCAGGAGGATGATATTGTTATCTGCATTTCCAAAAGTGGTAATACTCCTGAAATAAAAGTGTTAATCCCACTTTTAAAAACAGGAGGTAATAAATTGATTGCATTGGTTGGTAATGTTGAATCCTATTTAGCACTTCAGGCAGATTATATATTAAACTCTTCTGTAGAAAAAGAAGCCTGCCCGAACAACCTTGCTCCTACTTCAAGCACAACAGCCCAAATGGCTATGGGAGATGCTCTTGCAGTTTGTTTACTTGATTACAAAGGATTTTCAAGTACCGATTTTGCTAAATATCATCCTGGTGGAGCATTGGGTAAAAAGCTATATTTAAAAGTTGCAGATGTTTCTTTACAAAATCAAAAACCACAAGTTAAACCCGGTGATTCAGTAAAATCAGTGATTCTGGAAATATCCTCTAACCGCTTAGGTGCAACAGCTGTAATTGAAAATGATGAATTACTGGGAGTAATTACTGATGGCGATTTGCGTAGAATGCTCGAAAGGGTTGATTCTATTGCCAATTTAAAAGCATCGGACATTATGAACAAAACTCCAAAAAAAATTGAATCGGATGAATTGGCATTAAGCGCTTTGCTTTTGCTTGAACGTAATAATATTACACAATTGATCGTGACCGATAAAGGCAAATATCATGGTTTTGTACATTTGCACGACTTATTAAAGGAAGGAATACTTTAGGAAGTTCTAAGTTCTAAGTTAGTAAGTTCTAAGTTCAAAGTTTAGTGGTTCTATGACAAAAAAAATAGCAGCAATAGTTCCTGCATATAATGAAGAAGAATCAATTGCAGGTGTTGTTAATGATATTAATGCCCTGGCAAAATCAGAACAATTATTGATTGATGTAGTTGTTGTGAATGATTGTTCTAAAGATTCCACTTCCCAAGTAATTTCTAAACTTAATTGTATTGCATTAAACCTCCCTATTAATTTAGGAATAGGTGGTGCTGTGCAAACAGGCTTCAAATATGCATTAGAAAATGGGTATGATTACGCAATGCAAATTGATGGGGATGGCCAACACCCTGCCACTGAGATCCCAAAACTTGTAAACGCTGCTGTTAATGGTGATTTTGATATAGTAATTGGTTCCAGGTTTATTTTAAAAGAAGGGTTTCAATCATCCGGGGTAAGAAGAATGGGAATAACTTATTTTAAATGGCTGAACCGTCTATTGGTTGGTAATGTTGTTAATGACAGCACTTCAGGCTTTCGTTTGATCAATAAAAAAGTACTGGAGGTAGTGGCCGAATATTATCCTGATGAATATCCCGAGCCGGAAGCAATTATCGTTTATTCACTTAATGATTTTAAAATTGGTGAAGTACAAGTAACAATGAGAGAACGCCAAGGGGGTGTTTCATCTATTGGTAGTTTTGCCTCTGTATATTATATGTTTAAAGTTACTTTGGCAATAATTTTTACTTTTACACGAATGAAATTTAGGAAGTAAGTTATTGAGTTATTAAGTTATTGGGTTATTAAGTTATTAAGTTATTAAGTTATTGAGTTATTAAGTTATTGAGTTATTAAGTTATTAAGTTAAAGAGTTATTGAGAAACTCAATACCTGATAACCAATAACCATTAACCAATAACCAATAACCATTAACCATTAACCAATAACCATTAACCAATAACCAGTAACCAATAACCAGTAACCAATAACCATTAACCAATAATCAATAACCAATAACCAATAAAAAAAGCAAATGGTAAAAATCCAACTCATCGCAATAACAGTTAGTTTATGCTTCTTACTTTATATTGTACGTTTAATAATTAAAGGGAAATTACGTGAAGAATATTCTTTTATCTGGATTGTTTGTACCGTTGTATTAATTGCATTCTCATTTTGGAGAAATGGTTTAGAAATTATTGCAAACGTACTTGGGGTATATGAAGCGCCCAACCTTGTATTTACAGGAGCCATTTTTGCAATTTTAATTTATCTATTACACTTAAGTATTGTAGTTTCAAAATTACATGCTCAAAACAAACAATTGGCGCAGGAAATCGCCCTTCTGAAAGAAAAATTCATTGAAAAAAAATCTGAATAATAGATTATTTAACAAAAAAATAATATGCAATTTAGCAAACATAGATTCGTAAATTCGTATTAATTCGTTATTCGTAACCATGAAAAGGCTTTCAGTTATAAATGGATTAAGAGGTTATGCTATTCTTGGTGTAATTTATTTTCATTTGATTGGTGTTTTTTTTAATCGCCCGGGCTGGTATGTAGTAACCATAAGTGATTTCCCTGTTTTTCCTTTAACTTACTTAGGGCATGGCTGGTTAGGGGTTGATTTGTTTTTTATTTTATCCGGATTTGTACTGTATCTGCCATATGCAAATGGCAGCCGGGAATTAAAAACCAAAACCGATTGGTGGACCTTTTACAAAAACCGTGCTTACCGTTTGTTGCCTTTATATTACCTGACTCTTATCATTTCCATTTTTTTTATTGTTCACGAAAGTAATGTCCACGATTGGAGTTTCTGGAAAGACATGATAATGCTGTTAACAGTTACTTTCAATTTTACAAAGGAAACTTTTATACCACAACAAAACTATGTATTGTGGTCATTAGGTATTGAAGTGTTATTTTCAATTGTATTTCCTCTGTTGGTATGGCTGATTGTTAAAAAAGGGATTGTTAAATTTTGTGGCTTTGTATTTTATCTCAGTTTTATGGTCAGAGTAATTTCCGTTTTTTATCCCGAATATATTGTTGCTCCTCACTTAAATCTAATCAAGGATAGTTTATTTGGCAGGTTAGATGATTTTGCAACAGGAATGCTTATTTGCCATTGGTTTGTAACAAACTGGAAACAAAGTTTTTTCGAAAAATACAGCATCCCTTTATTTTTATTTTCTATTGTCGTCATTACCCTAGGCTGTTATTTATCCGATTATGTTTTTTTACAATATTTCCGCTCCTACTACGAACCTCTTATAAACACATTCTTTCAGCTTGGTTTTGGATTGCTTACACTTTCATTATTACATATGAAAAAAAATCCGATCCGTTTTTTATATACAAATAAACTGGTTCAGCTGTGCGGAATGATGTGTTATAGTTTATACCTGTGGCACGGTAATATGCGTATGGTGTTTATGGCTGATTATAGTGCCCTCCGTATCATTATGTATTGTTTCTTTTTATTTTCTCTTTCCTTTTTAACCTATCGGTATATAGAGTTTGGAAATAAAAAACTGGGAGATATATTACCGAAATAATAAATTTCCCTCTCTTCTCTATCTTAATATTAAAAATATTACCTTTGGAATCCTTAAATTTTGTTCAACAAAAAAAAGATATATAATTGAAACCTACAGATATTAACGACCCGGAGTATTTCCATAAAGTGGTAGACTGCCAACATGCATGTCCTGCACATACTCCTGTACCAGAATACATACGCCTTATTGCTGAAGGCAAATACACCGAAGCATATATGATCAATTGGGAATCCAATGTATTCCCTGGGGTTCTTGGTCGTACCTGCGACCGTCCATGCGAACCTGCTTGCCGCAGAGGTCGTATTGATGAAGAACCGGTTGCTATTTGCCGTCTTAAACGGGTTGCTGCTGATAATAAAGATGATGTAAAAAAATTTATGCCTCAAGGACCTTTTAAGCCAAATGGCAAAAAAATTGCTCTTCTTGGTGCCGGTCCAGCTTCGCTTACTGTTGCACGTGATTTAGCTCCACTGGGTTATGAGGTGCACTTGTATGATGAACAAAAATCGGGTGGAGGCTTTATGAGAAGCCAGATTCCTGCTTTTCGTCTTCCTGAAACTGTATTGAATGAAGAAGTGAATTATATCCTTGATCTTGGTATTCATACTCATTTTAATACCTATGTTTCCAGTTTAAAAGATATATTAAGTAAAGATTATGATGCCATTTTTGTTGGCACTGGTGCCCCTAAAGGCAGAGACCTACCTGAATTAGCAGGCCGAAAAGAAGGTGCCGAAAGTATTCATATCGGTATCAACTGGTTGAGCAGTGTGGCTTTTGAGCATACAAAAAAAATAGGTAAAAAAGTTATTGTGCTTGGTGGCGGAAATACTGCCATGGATTGTTGCCGTACTGCACGCAGATTAGGTGGTGAACAGGTGAAAGT
>JAHEYA010000091.1 GCA_023251855.1 Bacteroidota bacterium | reverse complement strand
ACTGATTATTTATTAGGATTTGAAAATAAATTTATGGAATGTGGAAAACTTTTGAAGGGAAGGAGAGGAGGTTGTGGTTTATATTTTAAATTATAAATAATTGATTTATAATTAATTATAGTATTTAATTAATGTATTAGTTTATATTTAATGAATGCCGAGTTTTAATTTGTTATTAAAGGAAAAGGCTGTAATTTTTTGATGTTTTGGAGCTCATGTTCCGTAGGTTTTTGTGAGCAATGGTCCCGCTTTACGCTACAAGTCCTCTCCTCGTACCTCGGATGCGGGCTTTTCGCTACAATTCCATCTAACTCATCTTAACCCCTTGACCACGAATTGATTGCTGATTGGTTATTTAATAATTCGTCCGGTAAAATATTTAATTGCTTCATCTTTTTTTTAAGATTATTGATTACATTTTTTCTGATTTTTTGTTCATATTCAGTTTCTTTATTCGGACTATATGGTCTTTTTTTGATTATCATATGCCACATAATTACTGCCATTTTTCTCGCTGTTGCAGTAATTGCTGCCGCCCTACCTTTTTTAAAAGCTATTCGACTGAAAAAAACTTTCATACTTCCCTCTTTTCTTTGACCAACTGTATTTGCAGCATTTCTTAATGCTAGTGCGAGAGCGTTTTTTCCATGTGGTGTTCTTGACGATATAATTTTATTACCACTTACTCTGTTGTTCGGAGCTAAACGCAACCATTTAGCAAATTTTTTTGCGGACTGAAATTTAAAAATATCTTTTCCCACTTCTGCAATAAGAGTCATAACAGTATTATTCGCCACTCCATCGATACTCATTAAATCTACTCCAAAATATTGATAGCTTAATTTGCTTACATCAATCTTTATTTGTTTCCCTTGTCTTGGCTTTTTGGTTAATACAATATTGTTTGAAGAAGGATCAGGATTGTTCGTTTTTGTTGCCATCAAATCAAGTTGCTTTTCAATTTGTTTATCACACTTTGATATTCTCTCTAATAAAGAATTATATATTTCATACTCATCTTGTAGTTGATATAGTAATTCTTCTTTCCAGTTTCCTTGAAGCGCTGCTGCAATTTCCTGTTTTGTTTTCTTTACTCTGTTGTTCGCTAGGTTTGACAATACTTCACCATTCCTTTCTCCATCTAAAATTGCACGAATGATTTTCATTCCACTTTCGCCTGATATATCAGAAAGCACAATTTCTAATCTAATATTCATTAATTGAAGGGCTTTTTGCATACGCAATATACAACGTGATGAGTCCTCCATTAAATTCGTCCGATGACGGTGGTACTGTCGAAGTTTGGTTACTTCTTCTCCAGGCAAAAAACAGCCCTGCAAAAGACCAAGAGCATGTAATTTTTGAAGCCATCTTGAATCTTTTACATCTGTCTTTCCTTCTGGATTTTTTATGTGCTTGCAATTAGTAAGCATTACTTCAAAGCCTTTTGATTGAAGAGCACTGAAAAGGGTCTGCCAATAACTTCCCGTAGCTTCCATTGCTACAGTGCTTATTTCCCGTTCCTTTAACCATTCGATAAGGGCATAATGGTCGGAGGTAAACACCCCAAATTTACGAACATCATCCTGTTCTTGCCCTACAGCAACATAATGTTCTTTTGAACCAACATCAATACCTGCGGCATTTATGTTGACTACTTTTAAATGCATTGTTTTTTCTTTTTTCATGATAATTTGTTTTTATACAAATCCGGAAATGCATTTCAAGAAAGTTCATTATTCCATACGGGATTACCCTTATTGGGGTATCACCAGTTAATTTTTCAAGCGGTGTTTACGCACCTGTACGCATTTCTACCACAATCGGGGAAGGACTTTTATAGTACCATTCTGAGCATAGGTTTGCTTCGGTCTGTATCACAAAGTTAGCACGTAAATTTTAAACTTTTTCTTGTTTCTTACTGGTCGGGGCTAGTTATTGGAGTGCATTGTTTCTAAATAGCTTCTCTGTGCTTTGTACGAGCTAAGCCAATGTCATTTTTTAAGCCCGAAGGGCTTAAATATGAATAACCTCCGATGCAATCGGAGGAGAAAAGAGTAAAGCAATTCAAACAACCCAGAATGGGTTGAATATATTGAACCCCGTTGGGGTTCTATATTGTTTGTGTTTTCTTTTTCCGCAGGTTTCACCTGCGGTTATTCATATTTAATCCCTTCGGGATTATTAAAATTTTTGAGTTATTCCTTAAATAATGACATTGGCTTAGCTCGTACCGCGTATGCCAAAAAGGTCCCGTAGGGACGGTATATTGGTAGTAATATCGCCCGACCCAAATTAATAAGTCCCGTAGGGACGATATTTTGGTTTATAATGGATTAGGTACACCGAGTAGTAGGTTGTCCCTACGGGAATGAGGATAGGGTGCACATATTTTGCTACCAATATACCGTCCCTACGTGAAAAAAAGAATAAAAATGTATACACAGCTTACAAATTGCAGAAACAACCTAAGCCCTATCACACAATAAAATCAGCCCTTCAGCTTAGCTCGTACTGCGGTGGCACAAGCCCTAACACACAATAAAATCAGCCCTTCAGCTTAGCTCGTGCCGCGAATCTTAAGTGGTTTCTTTTAAATACATTTGAAATATTTTAATAAACTTTTCCCCCGCTTTTCTTTCTTTTTTCATAAGAAACTTTGTTATAAAATCAACTTGCATATTTATTGGCCGATTCATTAATAGATATTCATGGTTTTTATATGGGACAATTATATCTAATCTTCGCCAATCACCAATATGTTCTCCTTTTATTATGCAGTGGATGCACTGAACATTACGATTTTCCCTTGTATTTTTTTTAACGAACTTCAATAGCTCATTTCTTATGTTTTTATTTGTTATTTCTCTGTCATTTATATTTCCTATTATTAAACGATCACTATCAAAATAACCGAAAACAGTTGAATAAAGGATTCCATTAAAAAAATAAAAAAATATTGCTTTATGAGAGGTGTCAGTTATACAGAAAACTATTGTATCTACCTTTTTTTTTTCTAAAATATTTAAATAGTCAGTATATTTAATATAAGAGTTTATACTTGAATCATTACTGTTTAAAGTCTGACTCAAAAGTTGACTAATAGAGCATAAAAATAATACTAAAAGAAGGGAATTTTTTATCATAAATTTTTAATTCAAATATTCATTGGTTTAATATTATACTCTTCAATATCCTCATAGGTTAAATCCCTGCTAAGCGGCATTTGTAATGCCTCTTGAATCTTTGAATAATTACTCATATTTTTAGTTTGCTGATAGTTTTCCAATTTTGAATTTTTATTTTATCTGTTCTGGTATATTCCTGTTGGCCATCATAAAGTAGTAAGCCACCCTTGTTAGTGCTAAAGCTGTTCCATTGTTGCATTGGTTTCAAATAACTTTCTTGAAAAGTTTGAGAAGCCTTTATTTCTATAGGAAAAAGAGTACTTCCGCTATCCAACAAAATATCTATTTCTAGTCCTTTATTATCACGCCAGTAAAAAATACTTGTATAGGAGCCGGAGTTATATTTATGTTTTAAAAGTTCATTGACTACATAATTTTCAAACAAGGCTCCTCTGAAATGAGAATTAAAAATCTCTTTTTCTTCTCTGATTCCAAGCAATGAACACGCTAAGCCAGTATCGATAAAGTATAATTTGGGAGTTTTAACCACTCTTTTATTGAAATTTTTGTGATGCGGTGGAACTAAATAAATTATATAACTGCTTTGTAATATACCTAACCAGGAATTCACAGTTTTAACATCAATTCCACACTCATTACTTAAGGCTGATACTGAAAGTTGTTGGCCAATTCTTCCGGCACAAAGCTGGATGAATCGGCTGAATAAAAGTGTATTATCAATATTACGAAGCTGTTTTACATCCCTTTCAACGTAAGTGCGAATATAAGCGGGGTACCAAATACTTGGATTTCTTTTTTTATCATACAATTCAGGATAACAACCTGTAAGAATAAGCCGGTTGGTAGTTTTCTCCGATTGATCAAAAGAATTAATCTCACTGAAACTCAATGGTAGTAGATCAACATATCCTATTCTGCCTGCCAACGATTGTGTAACCGATTGTTGCAAAAGAAAATTATTACTTCCCGTAAGAATAAACAAGCCTTCTTTTTTTGTCTCATCAAGTATTTGCTGCAATAGCTGAATAATGCTGGTACTCGCTGTGCTTCATCTATAATCGCTCCATTTTTAAATCTACTTAAAAAAGCTCTGGGGTCGTTATTTGCCTGAAATTGTTCATCAGGATTTTCAAGTGAAACATAAGGTTTGCCGGGAAATACTTTTTTTACAAGAGTTGTTTTGCCACTTTGACGTGGACCTACAACGGCTAATGCTCTGAATTGTTTACTGTATTTTTTCAGGAGTTTTTCAGCTGTTCGGTTTATCATGTTATTTTAGTTAGTACAAATGTAGGCATTAATTACCAGAATTGTACTAATTTGATAATTTAAAATAATGCCATACCCAAATATTGTTATTTAATGGATTTGATTCCAGCCATCGCGCTTCTCGATATGTCTGCTTCAACGCAGAATGCTCGAAGTGACAACGCACGCAGTCAGTTCGAGCGGAGTCGAGAACATTGTGAGTTTGCGTTAGGGATTGTAGCGAAAATCCTTTTCTTTTTCAGAAAAGATTGTAGCGGAAAGCCCGCCCATTTGTCCTTTTTGGGACAAATGGGAACGCCCCAAAATCTAAATTTAAAATGAAATGCTTATTTAACTAATTCAATTCCTTTATCAGTGATCTTTATTAGTCGTTCTCAGTAAAGAGCACCAAAGCATTTTGGAAGGCTTTTTTATCGAATTACAATTTTTTTGTAGCTTATTGTTTTATTTTCAGAAATCACTTTCATAAAATAGATTCCTTTTGTTTGTGTGCTTAAATCACATTCAGATTTCTCAGAATTAATTGGAGAGTAATATACTTTTTCTCCAATTATATTGAAAACTTCAATTTGAGATTTTTTCACATTATTTGCAATTATGGTGAAAATTCCATTTCCCGGGTTGGGATAAACAGTAATTTCAGAATCATTGTTTGTTTCGACAATACCTGCTGAAGGCAAAGCATATTTATAAATTACTCCGTCACCATGTATACCGCCATCATAAGTAGTTCCATATAAAAAAGATCCTTCAATAATAAGAGGGCTCATAGGAAAGGACCCATTCCAATAATTAAAATCTAAAAGTTTTACAAAGCCGGTTCCATCGGTTTTAATTTTAAAAATTGTTCCATTATCAGTTGTGCCTCCTGCTATTGTAGTTCCATATAAAAAAGTGCCATCAAAAACAAGAGGGGATGGGCCTTTTCCATTTAATGAATCTGTAAAATTCCAAAGGGTTGTAAAGTTGGTTCCATCTGGTTTTACTTTAAAAATAACTCCGTAACTATTTGTACCTCCAGCCGATACTCCATATAAAAAAGTTCCATCAGAAATAAATGTACCACGAGGGTGTTTTCCATTTGTTCCACCTGAAAAATCTGTTAATTTCGAATAATTGGTTCCATCAGGTTTTATTTTAAAAACTGTTCCCGAATCATTTATGCCACCTTGTTCTGTCATTCCATATAAAAAAGTACTGTCAGAAAAAAGATTACCATTAGGCTGTTTTCCATTTGTTCCTGCAAAATCCAAAAGTTTTACAAAACCGGTACCATCGGGTTTTATTTTAAACACAGTTCCGCAACCAAGCTGACTCGAACAAGCCCCCCCTGCACCTCCACCATATGCCATTCCATATAGAAAGGTTCCATCAGAAATAAGACCGCCAACAGGAGCGTATCCATTTATACCATCAAAATCTAAAACTTTTGAATATCCTGTTCCATCAGGCTTTATTTTAAAAATGGTTCCACAACCTCCCAAACAATTTCCTGAAGAACCACCCAAACTCCCCATTCCATAAAGAAAAGTGCTATCAGAAATAAGAGAATGGCTTAGATTACCTCCACCCAAAGTAGCTGATAGAGAATCAAAAAGTTTAACAAAACCGGTTCCATCTTGTTTTATTTTATAAATAACTCCATCATTATTACTTGCACCGCCCGCATTCGTCATTCCATATAGAAAAGTTCCATCTGAAGTGAGAGCACCATTAGGATACTTTCCGTTTGTGCCTGAAAAATCAAAGAGTTTGGTGTATTGGGCGAAACCAGATGAGCCAATGAGCATATATGATGCTATGAAGATAGTGTATCTTTTTTTCATACTATTTAATTTTACGGATTGTTAAATTGAGTAACTAATATAATGAAAAATCGATATGATATAATTTGGGCATGAATCCTTATTTCAATAACTCAACTCCTTCGGGAGTTAATTTTACAAGTCGTTCTCTGTAAAGAGCACCAACTGCTTTTTTGAAGGCTTTTTTGCTGATTTGAAGCTTTGCTTTTATTTCTTCAGGGGAACTGTTATCGGTAAGGGCCAAAAAACCACTGTTTTGTTTCATTAGATTGAGGATACGCCATTTTACGTCATCAACTAGCTCGTAACCACTTTTTTGAAGACTCAGGTCGATTTTATTGTCCTCCCGCACCTGTTTTACATATCCTTTTATCTTATCGCCAACACGTATCGCCTCAAATATCTCATTTTTATAAATCAAACCACTGTACAGGTTGTTGATAATAGCGTTGTAACCAAGGTTGGTTTCGGAATAAATTAATAGCTCAACAATATCGCCATCCTGCAAGTCAATATCCTCATTTTCGATAAACCGGTTGAGCTTTGCTGATGCTACTATACGATCCGTTTCCTCATCCACATAAACATATACTACATAACTTTTGCCGGACTCCATTCTATGCGCTTGTTCACGGAAAGGCACCAGTAGGTCTTTGTCCATGCCCCAATCTAAAAAAGCACCAATCTCATTTACCTGTTTGGCTTCTAAAAATGCAAATGTATTGGCTATAGCATAGGGTTCAACAGTAGTTGCAATAAGACGGTCGGAAGAATCTCGGAAAACAAATACATTAAGTGTATCGCCAATCTTTGTACCTGCGGGAATCCATTTGGTGGGCATTAATATTTCTATATCGCCATCACGCAAGTAGATACCAAAATCTAATTGTTTTAGTACTTCAAGTTGATTGTATTTGCCTACGTTTATCAAGGTTGGTTGTTGGTTGTTGGTTAATGGTTATTGGTTATTAGTTATTGGTTAATGGTTACTGGTTATTAGTGTTATGTTAAATGTAAGATGTGAAATGGAAAATGTAGGTTTGGGCTTTACGATTGGCTTTTAACCATCTTACATCTGCCATTTTACATTTTACATATCATTAGTTATTGGTTTTCATCATTTTTTTTGATACCTTCCAGTATGGATGTAACGATGGAAAGAATTAAACTGAAAAGGAGTGCCCACCAGAAACCATCTACATGGAAGCCTTCCACGAGCTTTGCAGCAAGTAGTATCATCAATGCATTGATCACTAATAAAAAGAAACCGAGGGTGAAAACAGTGATAGGGATTGTTAAGATAATCATGATAGGTTTAATAACTCCATTTAAAAAAGAGAGTACCGCAGCTACTACCAATGCAGTTAAAAAGCTGTTGTTAACGATCTCTACACCCGGCAACAGGTAGGCAGAGATAAGAACTGCAAGTGTTGAAATGATGAGTTGAAGAATAAATTTCATGCAGATTATATTTTAATTGAGGAGCAAATGTAAGGATTGATAATTTGATAATTTACGAAGTTAATTTTCAAATCTTCAAATTGCCGCATTTTCAAATTAATTTGCAACTGCATCCGCACATTTTTGTCCGTCAATAGCCGCAGAAACAATACCTCCGGCATAACCTGCACCTTCTCCGCAAGGATATAAACCTTTAATTTGTGGATGTTGCAATGTTTCAACATCACGTGGAATACGGATAGGAGAGGAGGTACGGGATTCAACACCCACAATTACTGCATCATTGGTAAGGTATCCACACATTTTTTTACCAAATTCCTGAAATCCGATTTGTAATCTTTTGCCAATAGCTTCCGGCAGCAATGAATGCAGAGGTGCTGATTTTATTCCGGGTTGGTAGGATACATCAGGTAATGTGGCAGACAATTTATTGTTTACAAAATCCATTAATCGTTGTGCCGGTGCTGTTTGTCCGTGGGGCTCTT
>JAHEYA010000441.1 GCA_023251855.1 Bacteroidota bacterium | reverse complement strand
TGCAACCATAAAGGGCATTTCAGCATCTCGCTTACGGGATTTGGCGAATATTTATTTTGATAAAAATAGCATGATCGAGCTGGTGGCAGGCAAAAAATAAAAAACACCGGCACATCCCCAAAATTCGCATTAACTTCCTGATAACCATATAATTATATGGAATTAAAGGAGCAAAAAATGAAACAACTACTTAGATTATTTCTCTTAACAGCCCTGTTTTCCTTGTTTTTTTTCAAGGCAGAAGCTTCTCATTTGATGGGTGGAGAAATTACCTGGGAATGCCAGGGCTCCGGGAAATACATTTTTAAGCTAAAATTTTACCGCGATTGTAATGGTACCAATGTGCCATCCTTTGTTGCATTGCAGGTGTTTAACCACCCTTCTGTAACAAGCATTTCCTTAAGTCTGGTTTCTCAAACCGATATTTCTCCAACATGCAATAGTGCCGGCCCTGCTATCACCTGTGCTGCTGCTTACGCAGATACTGCTAATTATAACCCCGGAGCCGTTCAGGAATCAGTATTTCAATCGGCACCAATAACTTTATCTGGGGTTCCTCCTGCTCAGGGCTGGGTATTTGTGTATTCCGATTGCTGCCGAAATGGTTCCATCAGTAACCTGCAAAATGCCGTTACAGCAGGCTTTACGCTAAGGGCAGCCATGTATTCTTATAACGGACAAAATGCTGATCCATGTTTTGATTCTTCTCCTACTTTTTTAGAAAGTCCAAGCACAGTAATTTGTATGGGTTCCCAATTCACATATAACCACAATGCATTTGACCCGGACTTGGATTCTCTTTCTTTTTCTTTTGCAGAACCCTTGGACAGACTTAACACCGGAACTTATGTTGCAGGAGTGAATCCTCCGCCAATCCCCTTCACAACTGGTTATAATTATAACAGCCCCTTACCCGGAACTACCCAAAATCCGGGCAACTCACCGGCAGTGATCAATTCTAAAACCGGTGAAATTTCATTCACATCCTTAACACAAGGCTATTTTGTTACTGTGGTGAGGGTTCAATCATGGAAATGTGGAACTTTAGTGGCAGAAATATACCGCGAAATTGAAGTGGTTTTGCTGCCCTGCGCTGTTAATGCAGCACCTACGGTAACATACTCCACCTATTCATCAACAGTTCAAGCGGGCACGCTTGTTAGTTTTACTTTAAATGGTACGGATACAGGCATGTTGCCCGATGGTGTTACTCCTCAATCGGTAATAATAAATGCTTCAGGAACTCAATTTGGAACCGGCTTTACAAACGCCTCAACAGGGTGCTTAAATCCGCCATGTGCAACGCTATCAAGCTCATTGCCTGTTTCAGCTCCTACCAATGTATCTACCACATTTAACTGGCAAACAACATGTAATCACATCTCCTACAACAGCATCTGTAATACCTTGTCCAACACCTATACCTTTGTATTTAGGGTAAAGGACGATTTTTGTCCGGTACCTTCCGAAAAAATTTCAACAGTTTCTATAACTGTGCTTGCTACCCCTGTTGTTAAATCGCCCAAACCACAATGTGTATCTGTTTCAGCCACAGGTGATGTTACACTCACATGGGCCATACCAACGGATAGTGCCGGCACATTTACTGGTTATTTTATTTATTCTTCTGCTAGTCCCAACGGACCCTTTACTTTACTCGACAGTGTAATGGCACTTGCTACAAACACCTATACCCATACCGGTACCAATGCAAACACAGCCCCTGTTTATTACTATATTCAAAGCCGTTCCGGATGTTTCGGACAAGTACTTTATCCACCTGTTGATACCATTGCCTCCATTCATTTGAATGTAACAAACCCTTCAAACGGAACCGCTGTATTATCATGGAACGCTATTGCTTCTCCTAATATCCCTACTTCAATCGGTATATATACAATTTATGAGGAACACCCTGCGGGAGTATGGACTGTTACTGGTACAACAACCAATTTGAGTTTTATTGATACCATTTACTTTTGTAACGCAACAATTAATTACCGGGTTGAAATAGCTGATAACAGTGGGTGTACATCGGTTTCTTCTGTTAATGGAGGAACGTTTCAAAATACGATCGTGCCTTTTGCTCCTGTTTTTGACACCCTAAGTGTTGATGATGCCAACAATGCTCTAATGAGCTGGAATATTGATCCATCACCGGATGTGTCGGCATATATTGTATATCAATTTAATGGTACGGCATGGATACCAATAGATACCCTGCAGGGGATTAACTCTATAACGTATAATTATTTATTATCCAATGCCGATGCCGGTTCCGAACAATATCGCCTGGCAGCCTATGATAGTTGCGGAAATATTAGTCCTTTAGGAATCCCTTACAGTACCATTCATTTAACTTCTGCTCCTGAAATTTGTTTACGCAGTGTTGTTTTAACCTGGACCGACTACCCTACCATAGGAACAGGTTTGGCCGGATATAAAATTTTTCAATCAACAACCGGTTTCACCGGACCTTTTACATTAGTTGGCACAACTCCTCCGGGCACCTTAACTTATACAGTAGCATCACTCGGGCCTCAATTAACGTATTATTATAAGATACAAGCAGTTGATTCGTCCGGAGCAAAAACAGCATCTTCCAACAGGATAACGTTTTATTCAGCCACCCCTATTCCTCCTTTGTTTTCGTATCTCCGCAAGGTAAGTGTTACCAATCATAATCAAGTGGATGTAACCTGTCATATTGATGTTGCGGCTTCTACACTGA
>JAHEYA010000440.1 GCA_023251855.1 Bacteroidota bacterium | reverse complement strand
CAAAATTTTACTCCAACTTCAACTGGTAACTACGCAGTTATTGTAAGTCAAAATGGTTGTTCTGATACTTCTATATGTTATACAATCACAACAACCAGTAATAGTGACTTTTATAAGGATGAGAGTAATTCAATAACTATTTTTCCAAATCCGTTCTCTTCTCAAACAACAGTCGAAATAAATGGCAGATGGAAAATGGAAAATGGAAAATGTGAATTGAGGATGGTAGATTTATTAGGACAAGAAGTGTATAGATCCGAAATAAAAACTTCGAAAATCCTGATTAATAGGGGAGAGCTGCGAGAAGGAATTTATTTTCTTCAATTAAAAATAGTTCAAGGAACGGTAACTAAAAAGTTGATTGTGGAATAAAAAAAAGGGTAATGAGGCCCAAAATAATTACTTATTCAAAATAATTTTATTTGTAAGAAATATATCTCCAGCTTGTAAAGTGCAGAAATAGATACCTTCCGACTGATTTGAAAGATCAATATCAGATATTGTTTTTCCAATACCCCCATTTATGTTTGGATTTTGGATACCTGTTCTATATATTATTTTTCCAAGAACATCATAGACCATAATTGTTCCTGACTGAATACTACCGGTGTTCATGGTCAACTGAAATTTTCCGTTCCCGGGGTTGGGATAAATAGTAAAATTATTTTCTGAAGAAGAAACATTTTTTACACTTGTATTTACACTTAATTTAGATATATAATTACCCGTGAGTCCGGTAAAATCTCCACCGGCATAAAGCTCATTGTGATAAACAAGCAAAGCATCAACAGATGCGTTCTGCCCTGTAGCAACCGGAGACCATGCGCTCCCATTCCATTTTGAAATGCTTGGAGTATTAATTCCACCGGAGGTAGCGAAAAGGCCACCTGCATAAAGGTTACCATTGTACATGATCATTGATTTTATGACGTCATTTGTACCGGTTCCTAAAGCCGACCAATTGTTGCCATCCCAGCTGGCTGCATAACTCGCAGGATTTCCTCCTGCATTAGAGAAATAACCGCCTGCGTATAGTTTTCCATTGTTATTGTCAAAAGTTAAAGTGTATACATACCAATCCATGCCTGTACCCAAGGCCGTCCAGGTGCTTCCGCTAAATGCTGATATCCTGTTTGCAGCAACTCCATCGATAGAAGTATATTGTCCGCCAACATAGAGCGTTCCATTATGAACGAGAAGTGCATAAACTTCGTCATTGGCACCAGTTCCAACTGCCGACCAGTTATTGCCATCCCATTTGGCAATGCGCAAAGCAGCGACACCACCAGCTGTAGTAAATTTACCACCTGCGTAAAGCTCTCCATTATATACCGCCAATGCAAACACCTCATCATTCATTCCGTTGCCCAGGGCCGACCAGTTGCTGCCATCCCACTGAGCTATTCGGTTAACTGTAACACCACCTGCTGTAATAAAATAACCTCCTGCAATTAATTTTCCGTTATAAATGGTAAGTGCATTAACATTGTCATTAATACCTGTACCTAGCACCGACCATGCTGTTCCGTTCCATTTCGCAATGTGTGTACCGGCAGAATTGCCAGCGGTAGATGTAAAAAAACCGCCAGCGTAAAGTATATTATTTACTGTATCAGCAGCTAAGGCATAAATAGAACTGTTGGGTCCTGTACCTACGGTGCTTCCTACGGGAACCCAGGTTTGCGCATTTGCAAAAATTCCACCTAAAACAGAGAGCACCACAATAATTAATAATTTCATGTATATTTTAGTTTTTAATGAATTTTGCAATTCAAATTTTATTTTTTCTTTTCTTTTTCTTTGTCCAAAGCATCAATAAAATTACCTAATTGTTCTGTATCAATCCGTTTAGCTTTTATTATTTTATTTTCATCCAGTAAATAGATAACCGGGGTGCTGTATATATCGTAGATCTTTTTGGTAACAGCCCTTCTGTATTGATCGGGTTCATGTACATTTATCCAGTTTAATTTATTTTCACAAATAAATTTTTTCCAATCTTCGGGTTTGTCTTCCGTTTCAATTGCAAAAACTTCCACACCTTTATCTTTTATTTTTTTGTAAAGCTCAGCCAGTTTAGGAACTTCTTTTTTACAATGCCCACAACCATGATCCCAAAAAATAAGCACAGTATATTTTGCTTTCACTTCATTTAATGAAATGTAAGTTCCTGAAGTATCCATCATAGTTATAGAAGGTGCTTTTTTTCCTAACAATATTGGTTTTAGTATAAAAGCACGGTTGGTGATCTTATATAACTGGGTAGAATCAACCCAATAAGCTTGTTTAGTTTGATAATACTGTTCCACCATATGCACAAATACCGCATCCATACCCATTATGTTGGAACTTTCGTAAGTATACGTTAACCAATAAACAATATATTTGAATACCTCTTTATTTGCTTTTGCCTTTGTAGCTAAATAGTCCGCTCCAACATTAATGGAATCCGGTATTTGAGCAGTTAATTTATCCATATACTGCTTGATTTTGGTATGGAAAATCGGACAACGTAATAACCTGTCATCACCAAAATCAATATTGTCAAAAAAATGTGCTTTGTAATAACGGTATGCAAAAGTGGTATCCTTTTTTCCGTTTGACAGTGTTGGAGTTTCAGGTATTTCCGGATCTTCCATTGCTTTAAACAGTTCAGCAACAAAGGTTTCAGGGTTATCTTTAATAAAATCGAGTTTGTAATTTTTAACTTCCTTATCAATTACTGTCATTTTATC
>JAHEYA010000090.1 GCA_023251855.1 Bacteroidota bacterium | reverse complement strand
TTTGTTAGTGGCTCGCTAGTCTCAGGGCTAAAGCCCACTTTTCTTGAGTTTTGTATTAACCCCACCTTTAAAGGTGGGGTAAGTGAAACAAACCTTTGACAAAGGGCTTCAGCCCTGAAATAAAAAACTACCGCACTGTTGTTTTATAACATCTATTATATTTTCCTATTTTCGTTCCTCTCAAAATTATATAAATAAAACAATATGAAGAAGTTATTTTTTTTAGGTTTCTCTTTATTGCTGTTTACCGATCTCACTGCGCAGAAAAAAAATATTTCGTTAGAAGCGATTTGGCAAAACGGTACCTTCTATAACAAAGCTGTGTATGGCTTGGTTTCAATGAAGGAAGGGATTCACTATTCGACAATTGAGAATGATACAATTTTTAAATATGAATATGAAAAACAAATAAAACCGGAAGTAATTGTATACAAAAAACAATTGTTGGTAAATGGTACTGCTATTAATATTGATAACTATCAATTCAGTGAGGATGAAAATAAAATGCTGATCTCCACAGCAACCGAGCAAATCTACCGGCATTCAACCCGTGAAAATTATTTTGTTTATGATAGAAAAACAAAAGCACTTAGTCCTGTTACAGCGGGTGAAAAGCAGATGCATGCTACGTTTTCTCCTGATGGAACAAAAGTAGGATTTGTAAGTGGTAATAATATTTTTATTAAAGACTTAGTATCCGGTAAAGAAACCCGGGTTACTTCTGATGGCAAACAAAACACTATTATTAATGGTGTTACCGACTGGGTGCACGAAGAAGAATTTTCTTTTTCAATTGCTTATTTCTGGAGTCCCGACAGTAAAAAGATAGCCTATTATAAATTTGATGAAAGCAAAGTGAAAGAGTTTTCATTTAATGAATTTGCACATCAATTGTATCCTTCAGAATACAAATTCAAATATCCGAAAGCCGGTGAAGATAATTCAGTTGTTACTATTCATGTTTACGATTTGATGAATGGCTCTGATAAACTGATGGACATTGGCAAAGAGACCGACCAATACATTCCGCGTATTAAATGGACTATGGAATCCTCTACACTTTCAATGGTGAGGATGAACCGCCATCAGAATAAATTGGAGCTTTTATTTGCGAATTCAACTACTGGTGAATCTAAAACTATTTATTCCGAAACAAGTGATACCTATATTGATATACATGAAGGACAAGGTGATTATGTTTATTTCACCAATGATAAAAAGAACTTTATTATCATGAATGAAAAAGATGGTTACAATCATTTATACCTATATGATATTACCGGAAAGCTTGTAAATCAGATCACCAAAGGAAGTTGGGATGTAGTGAATTTTAATGGTATTGATGAACAAACAAAAACTGTTTTTTATTCGGCATCCGAAATTACCGCCACCGAAAAAGATATTTATTCTATTAAATTGGATGGTACAGAAAAGAAAAAAATATCTACCGAAATAGGATGCCATAGTCCGGAATTCAGCGTAGGAATGAAATTTTATATTGACACCTATAATTCAGCCAATACACCTAATTCCATTGCTATATACAATGCACAAGGCAAACAAATTCGACTGCTTGAAAATAATGAATCACTTATTAATAAAATGAAGGAATTTAATTTGAGTAAAAAAGAATTATTTATATTCAAAACTACTGAAAACATTGAATTAAACGCATGGATGATTAAACCACCTGATTTTGACGCAACTAAAAAATATCCTGTATTTCTTGTGTTTTATGGTGGTCCTGGACGAAACATGGTAAACAATGGCTTTGATAACAAGGATTATTTCTGGCATCAACTGCTGGCTGAAAAGGGCTATATTGTTATGTGTGTGGATAACAGAGGAACAATGTACAAAGGTGCGGCATTTAAAAAATGTACCTATAAACAACTTGGTAAATTAGAAGTTGCGGATCAGATAGAAACAGCAAAGTATCTGGCAACACTCTCTTTTGTTGATAAAGTGCGTATTGGAACATTTGGATGGAGTTATGGAGGTTATTTAAGTTCATTGTGTATTACCAAAGGAGCTGATTATTTTAAAACAGCTATTGCTGTTGCACCTGTTACCAATTGGCGTTATTATGATAATATTTATACCGAACGTTTCATGACCTTGCCACAAGAAAATCCGAATGGATATGATGATAATTCACCGATTAATTATGTGGATAAATTAAAAGGAAAATATTTACTTATCCACGGCAGTGGTGATGATAATGTGCATTATCAAAATACAATGGAGATGATAAATGCCCTGGTAAAAGCCAATAAACAATTTGACTTGTTTATTTATCCCGACAGAAATCATGGGATCTCAGGGGGCAATACCCGCTTACATCTGTATACCAAAATGACTGATTTTATTCTTGGAAATTTGTAAATGATTTTTACAAATCAGGAATCTGATTCCGGATTTGTAAGGAATTAATTGTATCTTTGTATCGCTTACACTAAAGTTGTGGTGTAAACGTTATAAATATCTTTACAAATGATAACGAGAGAATTAATAAGTTCGATAAAAAAAAAGGGTAAAAACATGCCCGTTATTACCATTACCGGTCCCCGCCAATCAGGTAAAACTACCTTATGTAAATTGGCATTTCCTAAACATGCTTATGTGAGCTTAGAAAATGTAGATGACAGGTATTTTGCTGAAACAGATCCTCGCGGTTTTTTGGCTCAATTTAAAGATGCTGTTATAATTGATGAAGCGCAGTATGTTCCCAAGTTATTTTCATACATACAAGGCATAGTGGATGAACGTAAAAAATCGAATCAGTTTGTTTTGTCGGGCTCACAAAATTTTTTGTTACTCGAAAAAATATCTCAATCATTGGCAGGCAGAGCCGCTATTTTTTATTTATTACCTTTAAGTATAAAGGAGTTGAAAAAGAGTAAAAAATTAAAAGCGTCATATCCTTACCATCTGTTTAATGGTTTTTACCCACGTTTATATGATAAAAAAATTGATACTAATTTATTTTATGATTCCTATATTTCAACTTACATCGAACGTGATGTGCGACAAATCATAAATGTTCAAAACCTAAGTAAATTTACTTTGTTTTTAAAGTGTATTGCGGGTAGGGTTGGTACTTTGGTTAATTTTGCAGAGATTGGTAATACAGTGGGCTTGGATGCAAAAACGGTTCAAAAATGGTTTTCATTATTAGAATCAAGTTTCATCTGTTTTTTATTACCACCCTACTATAGAAATTATAATAAACGTTTGGTAAAAACCCCGAAATTGTATTTTTACGATACGGGTTTAGCTTGTGCTTTGTTGGGTATAAAAAATGAAGACGAGCTTATACTACACTGGGCAAGGGGGGGGGTGTTTGAAAATATGGTGATTGCAGATACTATAAAATCATTTTACAATAAAGGCAGAAAACCATCTCTCTATTTTTGGAGAGATAATACCGGAAACGAAATAGATTTAATTATAGACAATAGCCATAAACATACGGCTATTGAAATAAAATCTGGAACAAGTATCAATAAAAATTATTTTGAGGGTCTATCAAAATATCAGGAGCTTGCTTCGTCTGAAATTAAAGATAAAATTGTGGTTTATGGAGGTAATTTATCGAGAATACAATCTGGTTTTTCGGTAAAAAGCTGGAATGATTTTAGTTGAAAAAAATCAAAACGCCCATAACATCTCTGTTACAGGCGTTTTAGTTTATTCAAGAATATATTATTATCTAGCTACTTCAAACTTCCCTCTGTTCATCACTTCTTTCTTACTATTCAGGATAGTATACATATACATTCCCTGATTAAATGTTGAAGTTTGAATGTTTAAATTTTTATCAAAGATAGAGTAAGTACCAACCAATCTGCCTGTAATATCAGCTATTTCAATACTGTTTGCATCTAAAGAAGAAGTGAATGTAATAGCGTTATTTGATGGATTCGGATAAACAGAAACACTGTTCAAAATAATTTTTTTTTCTACAGAGGAATTAATACATAAACCTGTTACTTGTACAGGAGTGTTTCTTTGAGTGGTGGTTCCATCACCCAATTGTCCAAAATCATTCCTCCCACATGCCCAAACGCTTCCGTCATCACTTTTAAAAAATAGAGAATGGTAATCTCCTGTCGCCACTTCACTAATTCCAGTGAGGGAGCTATCCTGAACTGGATAGAATTGATCTGTAGTGGTTCCGTCCCCTAATTGTCCATAAAGATTACTCCCGCAAGCCCACACAGTTCCATCGTTTTTCAAAAAAAGAGTATGGCCACCAAAAAATGTTAACCCTGTTGCAATTGCTTTTATCCCATTAAGAGAATTCACATGAACGGGAGTGGTAGTACCGGCAACGGGTCCAATGCCCAATCGTGCACCATCTTCTCCGCAAGCCCAAACATCACCGTTATTTTTTATAAAAAAAGAACAATATCCTCCTGCCGCAACAGTTTTAATACCAGTAAGAGAGCTTACCTGCACTGGAGAGTCTCTCTCAGTAAAGCTCCCGTCCCCTAATTGTCCACCAATATTACTCCCACAAGCCCAAACAGTTCCGTCACTTTTTACAAAAAGAGAATGATCATATCCTACTGCCACAGAGACAATTCCTGTGAGATTACCAACCCTCTCTGGAATGGTTTTCCAGCCACCTTTGGTTCCATCACCCAATTCTCCATCGCCATTATACCCGCAAGCCCAAACGGTTGAGTCATTCTTTAGAAAAAGAGAATGATTGTATCCAGTAGCAATAGCAGTAACTCCAGCGAAAGCGTTAAGTTGGATGGGAAATGGTGCACCGTATGAGAACGCGGTGCTTAATTGCCCGTTATCATTATTTCCACATCCCCAAACGGTTCCATCATTTTTTAGAAAAAGAGAATGTATAAAAGCTGCGGCCACAGCCTTGACTCCAATGAGAACGCTTACTTGCGCTGGAGAAAATTTTGTAATTGTGTCCCCATCGCCTAATTCGCCATCGACATTCCATCCACAAGCCATTGGGGTATTATTATCACAAAGGAAAAGGGAATGTAAATCTCCGCATGAAATGTGTTGGGCCTTTGCTCTGGGAGAGAGCATTAGAATAAATCCTAAAAAAGCAACTAATGTTATTAATAATTTCATTTTCATAATGATGCAATTTATCACTTTAACGTAGACTTTCTATTTTAGTTGTAAATATTTGTAAGCTGTAACCAACCCATTCTTCGGTCTGCTTATTTGACTACAAATTATCAGTTGCAAAAATAAAAGAGATAAACAAATTAAGAATTTTGAAATTTTCATTTATTGAAAAATTATTTTGTCGGAAACAAAAACGCCCATAACATCACTGTTACGGGCGTTTTTATGTTATTCAATAAATATTATCTCGCCACTTCAAACTTCCCCTTGTTCATCACTTCTTTCTTACTATTCAGTATGCTATACATATACATTCCCTGATTAAATGCCGAAGTAGCAATGTTTACATTTTTATCAAACATTGAATAAGTACCTACTAATCTACCGGTAATATCAGTTATTTCAACACTAGTTGCATCTAAAGAAGAAGTGAATGTAATACTGTTTGTTGCAGGATTCGGATAAACAGAAACACTATTCACAATACCATTAATTTCATTGGTACTATTGTAACCAGACCAGGCAAGGTCATCAATATAAAAGGCACTTCCCATCTTTGCACCACCATGTGAATACACACTTGATGAAATAGATATTGCCTCTGAATCAGGCATCACAGTTGAAAAAGCGGGGTTGTAAGTTAATGTTATACTGTGCAAAGCATAAGCAGTAGTTGTAGCACCTGTTGCATACTTACCACGTGCAACTGTATCACGGTGGCTGCCTGTCCATTTTGTTAACAGTACCAACACAAAAGCACTGTCTCCTCCAACTCCTGGAGTATATTTCGATTGAAACGACAATACAGCAGGGCGCCACGCGTATGAATAACCATATTTAATTCCTTGTGGAGGTGTAACGTTTACTTTACCCACTACCAGAAGACCACAGGTATCAAGATTCGTTCCCGGACGGTAAGGATTAGGAATTGCTGCTCCCTGTATTTTTACTGTAGTAATCTTTACACTTGCTGTTCCGGCAAAAGGTGTAATCGTATCTCTAAATACTGATTGCACTGTTCCTGCTGCCACTAATGTATTTAAACTAGCCCAACCATTAGGATCCTTTACTGTAGAACTAAGAGGAACTAAGTGCCAGTTTTCAAAACTAAAATCCGGAGCTCCTTGTGCCATAGCACTAATACAAGTGGTTATAACAGCAGAAATTGTAAGTAGCGTTTTTTTCATTTTTTTAGTATTAGATAAAATTTTACTTAAAGTGGCTAGAGTTCAGCATTTGCTGAACTCTAGCCATCTTTTCTTAAATATAAAACTTCGATATTCCAAGCAAAGCAAGGAATCTTAAGAAATAAACAAATTATTGTTTAATGAATTTTTTGTTAATGGTATTGCTAGCGTTTTGCATTTGAATAAAATAAACTCCATTCGGCAAATCCGCAACATTGATTATTAGTTGATTGCTGTTTCCAACAATACCCACTTTTTTAACACTTTGACCTAATTCATTTCTGAACTCAATTACTAGATCTTGTTTTGCGGTAGCAGTAAGTGCATCCAACTGAATTGTAATCTGGCTTGTTGCAGGGTTTGGATAAATGCTAACACTGTTAGTAGTGTTCAATTCACTTATACCAATGGTATGAAAGTTATAAAGTGCAGAAGTATCATGGCAAGTACCTGTTGTAGCAACTATCGTATAATTTCCATTTTGAGTTACTGTGTAACTTGAAGTGGTAGCAGCAGTTATAGCAGTACCATTCAAAAACCATTGAAAACTTGTTGCAGTAAAATTGGTATGCAATACCGCTCCTGTTGCAGTGATCGTTGGGTTTGGCGGTAAATGAACAGTTACAACACTATAAGTGGTGTCACCTACAGAGTCCACAACAGTAACAGTATGTGGACCAACACACAAACCGGTAGCGGTTGCAGTAGTTTGAACAGGGTTGGTATCCCATGAATAAGTATACGGTGCAGTTCCGAATTGCGCGGTAGCAGTAGCCGTTCCATCACATACACCATGGCAGGAAACTTGAGTAGAGGTTGCAAGAGCATGAAGTTGTGGACCCAACCACTGAACACTAACAACAGTTGAACTTGTTGAATCCATTGTTGCTTTTGCTAAAGCAGCACCCATGCCATTTGCCCACCAGGTATAAGTAACAGTTGTAGATTCTGAAATTCCTCCAGGAATATCTTGCCATCCGCCAAAGAAAAATGCTTTTGCCGTATCATGAGATACAGTTGTTTCTTTGTAACGTAACACATTGTAGGGTCCTCCTGAAGGAGTGGTCATAGTTCCAAAAGCATCAATATGTGAAGTTTTGTGTACTTCTGATTTTCTGTGAATAGAGTCTACAGTAATACCCTGAACTGTATGTCCGAAGTGAAATCTTGCATCAGAAACATAGTCGCTGATAAAAGCACTGTCATAAGAGGCCGGAAATTTGAAAGCAATTTCAGCCGGAGTATTAATTTGATTGATAGGAGTTGGACTGCCTAAAATGTTCAAAGAACCGCCACCACCAAGGATAAGCATACTCGATGAAGAACTGATTCCATATCCATATAAACCTGAAGAGCCTTGTTTTACAATTATATTAGCTGTAGAAAATGCTGAATTAGGCATTGCCGAATATGGTAAAACGGTTGAAGTATCAACTGTATGTTGAGCTAAAGCCGTAAAATCCCAGTTTTGAGTTGTAGCTGAAGCAGAGCCAACGGATACAGTTGGCATAGTATCATTTGCCTGGTAAATGATTTGAGTTGGAGTAGGCATATCCGCTGAAGTAAGTGTAATTTGTGCATTTGCACCCATTATACCAATACATAAAGAAGAAACGATAAGTACTGTTTTTTTCATGTTCTTTTATTTTTAGAATTACATTTTTAAAATTTGCGAATACAAAGATATAACAATCGCTTTCAATTCCAAATAAATGATGAAAAACACCAACTCTCCATGATAACTGGGTGTGCGAAAAATTGCACAAATGCAAAATATATTAAACCCTTTCAGGGTTTATTTGTTAGCCCTTATTTCACCCTTGATTGCATCAAGGGTTATTCAGGTTAATCCCGCTTTGCGGGATTCAATATAAATAACTCCACATGAAATGTGGAGACAATACCTG
>JAHEYA010000439.1 GCA_023251855.1 Bacteroidota bacterium | reverse complement strand
TGCTTATCTTATTTGCCGATTGTGCTGTTTCTTTAGTGATAACAGGTGTTGCACCGGTTATAAAACAGCGAATTTTTTCAGCTCTCCATGCAAAAGCAGTCAGCAATTTTCCAACCTTTATACTTGGTTTTGGCTTACCAAAACCTTCATTCATCAATTCCAAAAAGTTTTTGATCGATACATTAAATGAATTCAATAAGAAACGTTGGTTTTTAATTTCGCTTCCCATTAATAAGATCATAAGAGCAGCTACATCACGTACATCAATAAAACCGGTAGCTCCATTTGTATAATATTTTATTCCTTTAAATCCTTTTCTAAACATTGTTCCACTGCTCTGATTCCAGTTTCCGGCACCAATTATTAATGATGGATTCACAATTACTACATCTAACCCTTCCTCGGAAGCACGCCACACTTCACGTTCAGCAGCATATTTACTAATGGCATAGTTTGAATTATCCGGTGAAGATTTCCAAAATGTTTCTTCAGTAGCCATTGCCGAATATTCCACTTTACCAATGGTTGCAATAGAACTGACATGACAGAATTTTTTTATTCCTTTTTCTAATGCTGCATTTACTATGTTGGCAGTGCCTTCGACATTTATTTGCATCATTTCAGCCTCTAACTCAGGTTCAAATGAAACAATTGCAGCACAATGATATATTTGTGTAACACCATCCATCACTGCCATTAAAGAATAAATATCCAACAGATCCGCATCCACCCATTCAATATTTTTTAATAATTCATCAGCGTTAGAATCATAATAGGAAAAAACCTTTTTAACATTGGCAATATTACTGCTGCTGCGTTTTATAGCACGTACCTTTTTACCTGATCTACTTAGATCAAATAATAAATGAGTCCCTACCAATCCTGTTCCGCCAGTTACTAAAATCATTTTTTAAAATTTATCTTGCGAATTTACTCAAATAATATTTGTTGCTAAGACGCTAAGATATCCACACCGAAAAGCTAGGAATTTATTACATTTGTTGCAATAAAAAAATTAAGATGAAGAAAAATTTTGTTGAAGAATTAAAATGGCGTGGCATGCTTCAGGACATTATGCCGGGTACTGAAGATTTATTAAATAAAGAAATGGTAACCGGTTATATTGGTTTTGATCCGACTTCCGACTCATTAGGCGTTGGTAATATGGTGCAAATAATGACGCTGCTTCATTTTCAACAAGCCGGACATAAACCTATGGCACTAGTGGGTGGAGCAACCGGAATGGTTGGTGATCCTTCCGGAAAATCTGCTGAACGAAATTTACTGGATGAAAAAACGCTGAATCATAATTTAGCTTGTCAACGTAAACAGTTAGAAAAATTTTTGGATTTTAATTGTGGTGCCAACTCTGCTGAAATAGTTAATAATTATGACTGGTTCAAAGATTTAAATTTTTTAGATTTTATTCGTGATGTTGGCAAACATATCAGTGTAAACTATATGCTGGCAAAGGATTCGGTAAAAAGCCGTTTAGAAAATGGAATGAGTTTTACTGAATTCAGTTACCAATTGGTTCAAGGATATGATTTTTATTATTTGTGGAAAAACAATAAGGTAAAACTGCAAATGGGCGGTTCCGACCAATGGGGAAACATTGTTACAGGAACTGAACTTATCAGACGCAAAGCAAGCGGTGAAGCCTTTGCACTCACTACACCATTGATAAAAAAGGCAGATGGAACTAAATTCGGCAAAAGTGAAAGTGGCAATGTTTGGCTCGACAAAACAAAAACATCTCCTTACAAATTTTATCAATTCTGGTTGAATGCAAGTGATGAAGATGTGAAAAATTACATTCGCATTTTTACATTATTTACAAAAGAACAAATAGAACAGCTGGAATTAGAACATGCTGCAGCTCCACATTTGCGGGTTTTACAAAAAATAGTAGCTAAAGATATCACTACGCGCGTTCATTCAGAAGCAGACTATAATGCAGCTGTTGAAGCTTCCGAAATATTATTTGGAAAAGGGACCTCTGAAAGTTTACAAAAATTATCAGAAGAAGATTTTTTAAGTGTTTTTGAGGGTGTTGAACAAGTGGATGTTCCAAAATCCGAAATTGAAAACACAATTTCAATCGTTGATTTTCTAACTGAAAAAACAAAAATGTTTTCATCAAAAAGCGAAGCAAAAAAAATGATAGAAGGTGGTGGTGTTGCAATAAACAAAGCCAAAGTGGAAAATGAAGAATTAAAAATTACAACTCAGCATCTGATAAATAATAAATACATTTTGGCTCAAAAGGGAAAGAAAAATTACTATGTGATTAAGATCATTTAATTGGAAATTTTCAAAATTTAAAGAGAGAAAAAAACAATTGAAAAAATACATCTTTATAATCTCTTTTACTCTACTAAGCCTGATTCTGCTTACTTCCGGTGGTCCCAAAAATAAAATCACCACCTCCACTCCTACAACAACTTTCCGAACTGAAGGTAAAGACAACGAGATCAAAACCACTTCTTTTTATTTAACAATGCGTGATGGGGTTAAGATCGCTGTAAGTCTTCATTTACCCAGCGACTTAAAAAAAGGAGAAAAATTACCTACCCTCTTTCATCAAACACGCTATTGGCGATCTATTGACCTACGCTGGCCTTTCAGTTTATTTAGCAGCCGATTTATTGACCTATACGGCAAAATGGTTAAACAACTTGTACTAAATCGCTACGCAGTTGTGAATATAGATGTGAGAGGAACTGGTGCTTCATTCGGTTGGCAGAAAAA
>JAHEYA010000438.1 GCA_023251855.1 Bacteroidota bacterium | reverse complement strand
ACAGGTTGTTAACGTATTTGGTGCATTTCCTGCCAGTTATAATTCATTTGATAATATTGACTTTGGAACCGTTAAAGGTTTTTCTATTGCTTATGATCTTAGAAGAACCAAAGGAGTTCAATTAACGGCAAATTATACGTTGTCATTTGCTGATGGTACGGGTTCCAGTGCTACTGACGGAGTGAATTTAGCGTCTGTTGGTCAGCCTAACTTAAGAACTACTCACCCTTTAGATTATGATCAGCGCCATACAGTAGTATTAAATATTGATTATCGTTTTGCTTCCGGAAAAGATTATATAGGTCCTGTTTTTACATATAAAAAGGGAGGTGAAGAAAAAACAATAAAAATATTTGAAAATGTAGGTGCTAATATTGTAGCAAGAGCCGGTTCCGGAACTCCTTATAGCCGCCAAAGAAATATTACCCAAGGTGACCCTAATACTCAGAATGTGGTGGTTGGTCTTTCTCAACGTAGCAATTTAGCCGGTATGGTTAACGGCTCTAACTTGCCATGGAACTTTAAAATTGATTTAAGAGTAGATAAAGATATTGATCTTAAATGGGGCAAAGAAGGTGAAGAAAAGAAACATGCCAACTTAAATGTTTATATACAAGTACTTAATTTATTAGATGCGAAAAATATTTTAAAAGTATACAAAGCCACCGGAAATCCTGATGATGATGGCTATTTAGCTTCTTCAGATGGTATAAATTCATTGGCAAGCAGAAATAGTGCTACCTCATTTACCGATTTATATACTGTTAAAGTAAACGACCCTTCTTATTACAGCCGTCCTCGGGTAGTACGTTTGGGTTTGTTATTTGATTTTTAAAATATTAAAGTTTAAACTGAAAGCCTGTTTAGACAATACGAATGATGAATTAAAACGAATTACGAATAAAAAATGTCCCCCAATTTTTCCATATTATATCTATGAAAAAATGTAATCAGGGAAAAACAAAAAATAAAATTATGAAAACAATAAAGAAAAATAGTGTATTTGCTGTTCTCCTTTTTACCAGTGGACTATTAACAACTGAAAATTGTTTTGCTCGTGAAAATGTGCCCGGAAGTGGAATCACACCTACAAATGGTGGTTCTGGCACAGTCTTAAACCAAACCAAGTCTCTGATGTCGGGTTGTGTTAATGCAACTGCACAATCTGATTTGGATATTAATAACGTAAGAGCTAAAATATTGAATGGTGGTGATATGTGGTGGGATATATTTGGTAATCAGGAAGCAAGATATGCTGTGCCAAAACCTCCTGTTGGTCAAATAGGTCCAAGTTCTCAATTTGCCAGTTCTGTATGGGTTGGTGGTTACGATGCCGGTGGAGTTTTAAAATCTGCTGCACAAACCTATCGTCAAAATGGTAATGATTATTGGCCCGGACCATTAACCTCCACTGCTACGGTAACAACTGCTACTTGTATCGCTTGGGATAAATTTTATAAAATAAACCGTGCTGATGTTGAAACGTATTTCAACTGGTGCGCAGCCGGACAAGCTGGTGCAAATCCGCTTACTTCAGGTCATGCTACTTTATCAAATGCAATGGATATGATCAACAATTGGCCGGCTTTCGGACCGGAGGGTCAGCCATTGGCACCTTTTTATGATGTGAATGGTGATGGAGTTTATGACCCTGCCTCATGCGATGTTCCTGATTTTGATATCACCGGTACCCGTGGTTGTAATGCTAAACTATTTGGCGACCAATGTTTATTTTGGGTGTTTAACGACAAAGGAAATGTTCATGGCGAAACAGGCGGTGCCGCTATTGGTCTGGAAATTCAGGCACAAGCATTTGCTTTTGCAACTAATGATGAATTAAATAATGCCACTTTTTATAAATACAAAATTATTAATAAATCTTCTTTTCGTTTGGATTCCACCTTCTTTGGTGTTTGGGATGATGCTGATTTAGGTTGGTATTTAGATGATTATGTGGGTTGTGATGTTTCATTAGGGCTTGGTATACTCTATAATGGTACTCAGCAGGATGGAAGCGGACAAGCCACTGCTTATGGCACAAACCCACCTGCTGTAGGAATTGATTTTTTTGAAGGTCCCTATGCTGACCCCAATGGAAAAGATGATTCGCTTATTAAAGTGCCTCCCAGCTTTTTGAACTATGGTAACCAAACTATTGATGATGAGCGCCTTGGTATGTGTAAATTCATGTACTTTAATAACTCTTCCGATCCTGTGAACGGAAACCCTTCGCCCGGTGATGACTTTTACCAATATTTAACGGGCACATGGCGTAATGGAACCCGCATCACATACGGAGGTAATGGAACAACCGGTAGTGTTAAATGTGATTATATGTTTCCCGGCACTTCTGACCCTTATGGTTATGGTGTGGGCGGAACTTCTAATAACCCTATTGTAATGCCTAATTGGGATGAAGTAAGTTCTAATAACGTACCTGCCGACAGACGCTTTTTAGAGAGTTCTGGTCCTTTTAAATTACAGCCCGGTGCTGTTAATGTTATTACAATAGGTGTGCCTTGGGCAAGAGCCACACAAGGCGGACCACTTGCTTCTGTAGCACTTTTGAAAGGTGCAGATGCAATAGCTCAACAGTTATTTAACAACTGCTTTGCTACTGTTGATGGACCAACTGCTCCTAGTTTAGCTCTAAAAGAATTGGACAGAGAAATTATCTTAACCTGGTCTAACCCAAGTAATTCAAATAACGCAAACGAAGCATATGTGGAAGATTACGATAAAGCGAATCCTG
>JAHEYA010000437.1 GCA_023251855.1 Bacteroidota bacterium | reverse complement strand
GGCCAATGGGAATCCTCTCTAATATCTACCAACCAACTTCTCAAAAATATCAGGTGATGACAGATCACATTAATAACTGTGCAATAACAACAGCAGTGGCAGAAAGCAATTTGCCGACCTATCTTTTCTCAATCTATCCGAACCCTTTTTCTACACAAACAATTTTACGGACAGACAATCCACTTCACAATGCAACTCTCACGGTTTATAATTCTTTCGGGCAGATGGTTAAACAAATAACCCAGGTAACTATCGGTGCAGGACAAACAATTATTCTCCCTCGCGGCAATCTCACAAGTGGACTGTACTTTTTTCGATTGACAGAAGAAAATAAAATTATCGCAGTAAACAAATTAGTAATCAACAACTGATGACAGAGGCATTGGGCATAACTGATGAAAGAATTGTTGGGGTAAAAGCTACAAAAACCGCTGACTGGAGCGTTTTGCATTTTGGTTGAAACCAAACATACCTCGGTATTGAAGCATAAACTCAAGTCCTCCAACAGATTTTGAAGCAGTTGTTAATCCTGAAATATTGATATCATACGCTACTCCGAAAGCAAAACCTTCATAATCCAATCGTAAATTTAAAAATGCTGCATCTCGGTAACGGTAATATATACCAATGGTCATGCAACGTTCACCATGAAAATCGGTATAGTGAGAACGTTCCTGCAAAAGATATTTTATTCCTGTACAACCATTAATTAATAATGAACCGCCTTGTTTTGCAAACAATAAAGAAGGCATCAACACCGCATTACTGTTAGTTCCCATCTTATAAGCCGCATTCCATTGAAATGAATATTTAGGTAATAATGGGTCCGTTTTACCATTTATAGAAACATCGGGAGAAGTAAAATGATGCAATGAAAAACCTAAAGAACTTCTGAATTTTCGATCGGAATTAAAATTCCAAACCAAGCCTGTTGCCATATCCAAAAACATCTGGGTAGCTGCACCACCACCTTCGTTTACACCAAAACCGGCATCATAACCACCGGTATTTGGGTCGTACTGACTATCAAATTTTAATGAGTTAAGAGCAACCGTTTTCATATTAAAACCAAGTTGATATCCAACAGTGATATAGTGTGATTTTTTACCACCCAAAAATTTTGTATAGGAGAATAAACCATTATAGGAATTAGTTTTCAGAGCCACTGTACTTTGATTATCATTTGTAAAATTGAGCCCAGCAGCAAAAAAATCATTGCCTCTCATTCTACCTTTAAAAACAGGTGCATCCACTGCTACTGAAAAGGTTTTAAATGGATTGGTAACCGAAAACCATTGCATACGATAGATGGTAGAGGCTCTCACATCACCGTTAAAAACACCGGTATTACCAGGGTTAACTGTTAATGGAGAAAAAAAGAATTGAGAATAATGTGCATCCTGAGAATAAGATGTGAGACATGAGATATGAGATAGGAGAATACAACCGAATATTTTAATTCGATTTTTTGTTTTCGTTTTTATTTCCAACTTGGTTCTTGCCTCTTGCATCTTATAGCTTATTTACCGCACTAATGTTAATGTTCCCTGTTCCTTTTTTATTTCTCCATTACAATATACTACCTCTAAAACATAAACAAATACGCCATCATTCATCAGTGTGCCACGTAATTTACCATCCCAACCTTGTTTGATATCAACACTTTCAAACACCTTCTCTCCTATCCTATCAAATATCATTAGTGTAATATTTTTAATTCCTCGTCCGTGAACATGCAGTGAATCATTAACTCCATCGCCATTTGGAGAAAAAGCAGTTGGCATAAAATAATTATAAATATTTTCTAAAGTAACTGTAACTGTATCAGAACCCTTACAACCAAAGCTATTGGTGAATTGCACATAATAATCCTGCGTTGCGGTGGGCGATACGGTAGCTGCAGAGCAGGTATTACAGGTGAGGTTATAAAGTGGGCCCCATGAATAAGTTCCACCTGTAGCGGATGAAGCCGACAATACAGTGCTTTCACAGGAACCAATTGATAAGTTACCACTAATAGTTACAGGTGTTACCGGATTAACAATTACTGTGGTGAAGACAGTATCCGGACAATTATTTTTAATTCCAACAATTGTATACGTTGTAGTTACAAGTGGATTTGCAGTAACAGTAGCACCAGTAGAAGAACTTAATCCCGTAGCGGGAGACCATGTATACGTAGTTGCACCACTTGCGGTGATTGATACAGAACCTCCTGTACAAAAAGTAGGTGGATCAGGTGTTGTAGCAATAACAGGTATTGGATTTACAACTGCCACAATTGTATCATAACCTACGCAAGTATTGGCATTTGTTTCAGCATATAAAAGCGGGTGGTTTCCTGCACCTGCTGTTGCAGGATCGAAAACACCGGTAGGACTAATAATTCCGGTACCTGTCCAAACACCACCAGCCGGTGTAAAACCTAAAAGTGTAATTACAGGTGCATTTATACAAGCTGCAAAATCAGCACCTCCATTAACCACATCAGCAGGAATGATAGTAATTACAAGAGCATTACTCACCGGGCTTACACATCCTAAGTTGGTCGCAACAACAGTAATACTGTTACCGGGCAACAGCGCTGCGGTTGTAAAAGTTCCTGATGCACCATTTTGTACTGAAACTCCATTATTGAAAAAATGATAATTAGCATAGCCAGCAGGCACAGATGAAAAGGTGATGAACTCATTCTGACAAATTGAATTATCCGGATCAGAGCTTCCTAACCATACATTAGGTATAGGATTTACAGCTGTTACAATCGCATTACTG
>JAHEYA010000436.1:1551-2780 GCA_023251855.1 Bacteroidota bacterium | reverse complement strand
GATGCAGGCAATGAAAGAGAAGCTCAACTGCTCAGATTAATAAACCCGATGACAAAAAAATGGTCGGCTGAAACCGGTGTTTATATTGTTCGCGAAAGCATGGAACTTATGGGTGGGCTTGGTTATATTGAAGATATGGTAATGCCAAAGATAATGCGTGATGTTATGGTGCTTCCTATATGGGAGGGTTCCGGAAACATTATTATTCTAGATATGTTGAGAGCTATGACAAAATCAAAAGGGTTTGAAGTATTGTGTGAAGAAGTATTCAAAAGTGCCGATAATAATGCTGTGTATGGTAAATGGTTGAAAGAGGAGTTAACTAAATTAATCTCGTTTTCTGAAAAATTGGCCAAGCTTTCACAAGATGAAATGGAAGCATCAGCAAAATTGTTTTTCGAAAAGCTAACATCTATCTATCAATTATCATTGATCATTGATAATTTGAATGAAGAAAGCAAACAATGGATTGAGCCGGCATTAAATTATTTAAAAGAGAAATATGCACCCTCTGAATTGGTGCAAATCAGGCCACTTTCAACGGATGAAGTAAAAGGGTTGGTGGCTTGGGAGTTTTAAAAAAGAAGTCAAAAGAAAAGAAAGTCAAAAGTCAAAAGAAAAAGAGTGAATAATGATTGCCCCAGAGGGTTAATATCTTTGTAGAAATAAAAAATTTAAAAATAAACAAAGCAGCCCTTCCTTTGTCAGGATAAACTCCGCTGCGACATTAAAGATGGCAAATACTTATACCCAAATGTATGTTCAAATAGTATTTGCCGTAAAAGGAAGGGAAAATCTAATTACTGAAAAAAATCGCATTGAGTTGGAAAAATACATTTGCGGAATTATCAAGAATAAAAAATCAAAACCGCTTGCTATCTATTGTAACCCCGACCATACGCATGTTTTAGTGGGTTTGCATCCAGAAGTGTCGGTATCTGATCTTTCAAGAGATATTAAAGCAAATTCTTCTAAATTTGTTAATGAAAAAAAATGGATTACAGGTAAATTTCAATGGCAGGATGGCTTTGGAGCATTCACATATTCAAAATCGCAAATTGACCCTGTAATCAAGTATGTTTTAAATCAACCAGAACATCATAAAAAGCAAACATTTAAGGAAGAATATTTATTGATGCTGGAGAAATTTGAAATTGCGTATGATGAACAATATCTGTTTGAATGGTACTAATTTTAAGATGTCGCAGCTACGCTGCTAAGAAATTTAA
>JAHEYA010000436.1:0-1541 GCA_023251855.1 Bacteroidota bacterium | reverse complement strand
GATATTGCAACTACGTTGCAATTGTAGAGCAGTTAAGGGACATTTTAATAACATATAACAATGGCAAAAATCATACAATTTACAGGTTGGTACCGCTCAGACGTGAATGTTGGAGGAGAAATTAATGAACGAAAAATAAATATTAATGCCGACCACATTAATACTATTACCGCTGCAACTGAAAACAACATAACAGCGACACGTATGGATATGATGTCGTATCATCCGTCCCTTTTGGGAACTTCTGTTTTCACAAAATTAAGCGTTGAAGAAGTAATAAAATTAATCAACGGCTGACAAAAAATCAGTTTGCAATTTTAACAAGTAATCACTAAAAAAATGAAAATGAAAAAAATAATTTTACTCTCATGCATTATTATTTCCTCAATTACAACAAATGCTCAAAATTCTGTATGGGCGAAAAATGATAGACAGAACGTTATGGACGAGGGCATTTCCTTATTGTCAAAATCCGAGAATATTTCAAAGGATAAAAAAGAGATAATCGGTAAGTGTTATATGGATTTCATAACTACCACATATAAATTGGAGCAGTATAAAAATTTAATTGACTACGAATTAAAAACTCTTCAAAAGACAACAATTACTAAATGCGCAAAAGATATAGGCTTTGATATAAGTGAACCAAAAGAAGAATCTAAAAAGCTCGAAACAGTTACTAAGGAGAATATAGTCGGGCATTGGAAAGACGATGAATGCGAATTTTGGCTACGTGAAAATGGAAACTATGAAATGAATTATTTTAGCGGGGGAAAAACAGCGAAAGGAACGTGGACGGTGGGTAATAATCAACTCAACTTATACAAAGATAAATTTATTGGAAAGAGTGAAAAGCTTTTTAAAATTCTAATTTTCACAGAGGACAAATTCGTATACCAATCATTAAAAAAGAAAGCGGACACATTTACAGCGACAAGAATAAAATAAAACGTTCTGCATTACTTAGGCGCTATGACTATAGTAAGTTAATGATTGCCCCAGCGGGGCAATATCTTTGTAGAAAAAATCAAATTAAAAAAAGCAAAGCAGCCTAGCTGCGACATAAAATTAAGACGATTTTAAAACCAATGAATGAAAATTACCTTCGACCTGCAGAGTACATCAACAGTGACTCAGAAGAAGTAAAATTATTTACCAAAAAGCATATTGGAAATTCAACCGACCCTAATGAGCAGGCTATAAAGCTGTATTACGCTGTAAGAGATGGGTTCAACTATAATCCTTATGATCTTGATTTGAGTAAAGGAGCGATGAAAGCAAGTTCATTGTTAACACGGAATTATGGCTATTGTGTGGAGAAAGCCTGTTTGCTTGCTGCTTGTGCACGTGTAGTTGGAATACCTAGCCGCTTGGGTTTTGCAAGAGTTCGTAATCATATTGCCACTGAAAAACTAGAAGAAAGATTAAGAACAAATGTGCTTGTTTTTCATGGATTTACCGAACTTTTTTTGAACGGAAAATGGGTAAAAGCCACACCGGCATTCAATAAATCGTTGTGTGTAAAATTAGGTGTAGAGCCT
>JAHEYA010000435.1 GCA_023251855.1 Bacteroidota bacterium | reverse complement strand
TTTCCCTTTTCATCGATTCTTCCGAAGCTAAGATATACTTATCGCTTCCTTTGTATTGTTCATAGCCCAGGCGCAACAATAGTTCATGTAACTACTCCGTAGCTGGCACGAACACATACTTAGGATTATCTTTTTGTCTGGTCGCTATAAAGTCTACTATCTTGATATATACTGGTTTCCCCTTGTCATCAGTAAAAACGTTATCCCAGGTCATGTGCGCAATCTCATCCGTTCTACGTCCGCTGTATAAGCCCATTTCAATAAAATCTTTCACAAAAGGTTTGTGCAGATATTTTATAGTTCCATCACTTAGTTTGCTTTTCCCTAGTTCCGGTCTTTGCACGATTTCCAATAGCTTTTTAAACTCCCCCTCTGTTATTATTTCATTCGGTAGATTAACCGATCTCTTAGGTATACCTTTGAAGGGGTTACGAATATTAAAGCCCTGATTATTGATTAAAAAATTATACAGGCAAACAAATTCAGTAACTATGCGATTGTAAGAGGAATTTGATAGCTCTAAGTTCTTTAAAAGGTATTCGTGAAATTTACTCAACATTTGCTCTGTTATCCCGTTTATCCCAATTTCAGATGGTTTCCAGCCGTTTAGTTTTAAACAAGCAATGAAGTGTTTGAAATTTCTCTCAATATCTTGTAGGTGCTTTTTTGACCTCAATTTTTCCCGAAAACCGGAAACAATTTCCGGATCGTTATTTAAAAATCCAACATATCGTGCCATCGCATTCTCAATATTATCAGGCTTATTTTGCTCAACATTCTTTGCCTTCTTTTCTTCTTTATCTTTGTTTACGGACGTTTGATAATTATTTTCCTTTTGTGTCTTTTCAAATTCTATTGCCCGTAAAATCGCGGAATCCAAATCCCTGCCTAAATTTTTGGTTAACCTCTTGGAAGTTCCAGGAATTCCTAAATACAGTTTATAAAAATGGCGATTCCCAAAATCACAATGTTTCAAGGGCTTTCCGTCCTTCTTTTCCTTACATATATCTGAAACGTTGGTTTTACATTTACCGCAAAAAATAGTGATTCCCTTCCACTTTTTGGAGGCTGGTATTTGTAGCGGTTTTTGGTCTTCCAACATGGGCACCAATATACCGTGCGGGTTATACAGATTGCAAGCTTGCAAGAAACTGTAATTCATGTCGAGATTTTGGTACATATTTGTTTGTTTTTTCTTCTTTCACTTTCGTATATTCTGCGAAAAATTTCATTTGCTCATTTAAAGATTCCGGCAGCTCCCTGTGATATTTTCGTTGAATATATTTGAAAATGGCACTCAAATATTTGGCTTCAAATTCTGCATAGATTACATATTTTTTATTAGAACCATTATCGGATAATATCCCGACCTCGTTTTTATCGCAAAACTTCGTTACAGTCCGAACATCTTTGCAATTAAGCATTTTGCGAAGTTGTGTTATGTAAATGCGTTCGATCATTTTTTCTTATTCTTTTTCTTTTTGTCCTTGCGTCTTTTAGAGAAATTTTTTTTCATTAATTTGTTCAAATCTAAATGGCGCTTTCGGCTTACATTATAAAAATTTATCGGATCAAAATCTTTCATAGTGCAAATCAACAAAGGAACAGAGAGAATAAAAAATAAAATGGTTGACAGGTAATTGACCGTCAACCATTAGTGGATTGTGGGAAGACTTGCCCAGCCGTTAACTGAGCAAGAGTGTAATACAGTTTTCTACGCTTTTACAAATAACACCATTGCTTTTACTTTTGTTAAGGCTGGATTTTAAACTTCCCTTTTTTAATTTTTCTGCACAATTATTTTTAGTGTTTAAAAATAAAAAATGATTGAAGAGTAAATCGTAGAAACCCTCAGCGGTAATAACAATCGCGCCCTTTTCAAAAACTAACTTATAAAAAAGCAAGACAAAAATCATCAAGTCCGCCTCCCAAATTATTTTTCCTTTGGGAACTTTATCGCCAACAAAATGAGTCTCAAAATCTTCATAAGAGCAAGAAATGTATTTGTGATGAAATAATAGGAAATAAAATAATTTTAATTTGGGAATATTAAATTTCGAAGTGTTGGAATTCAAAACCCACCATCCAAACTTATTGATAACAGGACAAGAAATAATACGGGGAGAATCAACAAGAAACAGCGAACGAAATTTATTCGGATCGTTTTTCTTAAACTCTGTTGCGTTAGCAATAAAAGCCTGACAATTCGGACTCAAATCCTTATCTATTCCATCTGTATTCATCGAGGTGCAAATTTTTTTTCTTTGCACTGCACCTCACAGAATCCACTGAATTAAAGAAGATAAAATGGTATCCAAACAAGTTTCCCCTTAGTCAATGAGGGGTTATGGCTTCAAATATAGACAATTATTTTAAAATAACATGTCTTTTTCCATTAATTTTAAACGAAACTTTATGTAAATTATAATCATATTGGCCCATAACCACCCTGATAGTTTACATTTCCAATTCGCATTGAATTAGAAAAGGAATTCAAAGTGGAACTATATTTTGAATTTATGAAAACTATTTTTATCTCTTCAATATTCCATTTTATGCCAACTAATATTCCTAAGTATATTGCCACGAGCCTATCAACTTCATTTTGAGGTTGCCTATATTTTTTCAAAATTACATCTCTGAGATTGTGTTCTTTTAAAAAATTCATTTTTTCATATGGACTAAGAACCGTACTTAAAACCTGTGAAGAAATAAGATGTAAATTATTTTGCGTGGCATTTATCCACCCATTAAGAAAAATCTTTATATATTCAGGCGGAGCAAT
>JAHEYA010000089.1 GCA_023251855.1 Bacteroidota bacterium | reverse complement strand
AATACTCCTAGCGCGATGAATCAAACTGCTCGTAGTTTTTTATTTTGGGATGGAAGAGCTGAAACCCTTGAACTACAGGCCGGTGGACCAATTGAAAATCCGGTTGAAATGAACCTGCCTTTGACAGAAGCAGTTAAAAAATTAACGGTGGATGCAAATTATTTGAAATATTTTAAAAGTATCTATAATGAAAATCCAAACAAAGAAAATTTACTTGCTGCCATTGCTGCCTTTGAACGCTCACTTGAAACCATTAACAGCCCTTTTGATAGATTTATGCGTACAGATACTTTAGCAATAAGTGAATCAGCAAAACGCGGACAAAAAATATTCAACAAAAAAGGTAAATGCTTTGATTGTCACTTTGGCCCAGACTTTACAGGTGATGAATTCAAAAATATTGGTTTATATAATGCAAAAGAATTGAATGATGTTGGTCGGTTTGCCATTACAAACAACAAGGAAGATATTGGAAAATTCAAAGTTCCGGGCTTACGAAACATAGCGATTACCGGTCCTTATATGCATAATGGAATGTTTAAAACATTGGCTGAAGTAATTGATTATTACAACACACCTCAACAATTTGTAAAAGGAAGTATTAATGCAGATAAACAATTGTTGACACCATTAAATCTCACGACTTCAGAAAAATCTGATCTGATCGAGTTCCTCAAATCCCTAACAGATGATAGGTTTAAGGGGGAATCCTTATGAGTTAAAAATTAATCTCTTTAAAAAAACAAAACCTCCCCGTTTCCGGAAAGGTTTTATTCAAACACTTGAATTCACAATCTTTTCTACACAGATTCGTAAATTCGTATGGATTAGTAATTCGTAGTTTACATCATTCCACCCATACCACCCATGCCAGGATTACCCATTGGCATTGCCGGTGCTTCTTCTTTTTGATCAGATAATACGCATTCTGTAGTCAATAACATTGCTGCAATTGAAGCTGCATTTTCTAATGCTATGCGTGTAACTTTAGTTGGATCAATTACTCCTGCAACAAATAAATTTTCATATTTATCTGTTCGTGCATTGTAACCAAAATCATTTTTACCTTCACGTACTTTCTGAACAATTACAGCACCTTCTAGCCCTGCATTGGCAACTATTTGGCGCAATGGCTCTTCTATAGCACGTTTCACGATTGAAATTCCGGTGTTCTCATCTTCGTTTTCACCTTTTAATTTATCTAAAGCATCAATAGCACGTATAAATGCAACACCACCCCCCGGTACAATTCCTTCTTCAACAGCAGCACGTGTTGCAGATAATGCATCATCAACACGGTCTTTCTTCTCTTTCATTTCCACTTCGGTTGCCGCACCAATATATAATACAGCAACACCACCGGCTAATTTCGCTAAACGCTCTTGTAATTTTTCCTTGTCATAATCGGATGTGGTAGTTTCAATCTGTGCTTTAATTTGATTAACACGTGAAACGATATCTGCTTTTTTACCTTTACCACCTACAATTGTAGTATTGTCTTTGTCAATTGTAATTTTTTCTGCTGATCCAAGCATAGAAAGATCAGCATTTTCTAATTTATAACCTCTTTCTTCTGAAATTAAAGTACCACCTGTAAGTATTGCTATGTCTTCTAACATTGCTTTTCTTCTATCACCAAAGCCTGGAGCTTTAACAGCAGCAATTTTTAAAGAACCACGAATTTTGTTTACCACAAGCGTAGCCAACGCTTCGCTATCAACATCTTCAGCAATAATTAAAATTGGTTTACCTGTTTGTACTGCTTTTTCAAGCACAGGTAACAATTCTTTCATATTGGATATTTTCTTTTCTGTGATAAGAATAAGCGGAGTCTCCATCACTGTCTGCATTTTATCTGCGTCAGTTACAAAGTATGGAGAAATATATCCACGATCAAATTGCATCCCTTCAACCACCTCAACAGTAGTTTCAGTTCCTTTTGCTTCTTCAACAGTGATAACTCCTTCTTTTTTTACCTTTTTCATTGCCTCTGCAATCAGTTTTCCGATTACATTATCATTGTTTGCAGAAATAGTAGCAACTTGTTCAATTTTTTTGTTGTCGTCACCAACTTTTTGTGATTGTTTGTTCAGATTCTCAACAACTGCTGCTACTGCTTTGTCAATACCACGTTTTAAATCCATTGGATTTGCTCCTGCAGCAACATTTTTTAAACCAGCAGTAACAATAGCTTGTGCAAGCACTGTTGCTGTAGTAGTCCCATCTCCTGCTGCATCAGCTGTTTTCGAAGCAACTTCTTTCAACATTTGAGCTCCCATATTTTCAACAGGATCTTTTAATTCAATTTCTTTAGCCACTGTAACACCATCTTTAGTAATTATTGGTGCACCAAACTTTTTATCTAGGATAACATTACGTCCTTTTGGACCTAATGTTACTTTCACTGCATTTGCCAAAGCGTCAACACCTTTTTTTAAGCGGTCGCGTGCATCAATGTTAAATATAATATCTTTTGCCATTTTGTTTTTTTGTTTATTTTGTTTTTAAATTAATTAATAATTCTCCATTTCTCTAATTCACCAATTCTCTACTTATACAATCGCGAAAATATCTGTTTCACGCATGATCAGATAATCTTTGCCTTCCAGCTGAACTTCTGTACCCGCATATTTACCATACAGTACAGTATCTCCAACTTTCACAGCCGGTTTGTTACCTTTTTCATCAATATCGCTTACAGCAATTACTTTTCCCCGCTGAGGTTTTTCTTTTGCCGTATCAGGAATAATAATTCCTCCTTTGGTTTTTTCTTCAGCTGCTGCGGCTTCAACTACCACTCTGTTTTGACTACCTGCAACTGGTTTGATGTTTGCTTTTGAGCTTTCTTTTGTCATTTTTTGTTTATGTTTTTAAGGGTTAATTATATTAAAGTAAAAATTTCGTTGGTCCTTGTCAGCAATTGTGCCAAATGGAAATCCACCATTTATTAAAGACAATTTAACAGACCTTGATTGAAAAAAATAAAAAATGTCAGAAATTCGGTGACACTCTGACATTATTTAGGAGCTTTTTTCTAACCAATTATTTTTTCTCTGGTTGAGCAGGTGCAGGAACCGCAGGTGCTGCTGGTTGTGTTTTCACTGCCGGTGCTGGTGTTCCCGATTCTTCTCCTTTTTGACGAGTTACAGATTCCGTGCCCTTAGTGGTGCCTTCAACCGGTTTGTTGTAAGCTGTTGAAACTAAACTTAAAACCAATAAAGCGATTGCTAAAGTCCATGTAGCTTTTTCTAAAAAATCGGCTGTTTTTCTAACACCCATTACTTGGTTTGAAGAAGCAAAAGAGGAGGCTAATCCACCACCTTTGGAGTTTTGAACTAATACTACAAGTATTAATAGCAAACAAACAATTATTATTAGTATTGATATAACAGCTCCCATATTTATTGGTTTTGTTTTATCCACCAAACCTTTAGTGTTGGTTGGATTGATTAATAAGTTTTCTCAAATTTTTAATTTGGGCTGCAAAGTAAAGCCTTTTTTCCGGATATTTCAAACGTAAATTTTCATAAGCCTGCAATGCCTTGGTATAATTCCCTTGTATAACAAATATTTTAGCCAATGTTTCACTCACAAAAGTAATATCGTCAGCTACACTTTGCTTAGCCATATTAACAGGATTATAAAATTCAGCTTTGGGTTTTGACAATTTAGGCTCTTCTTTTAAAAACTTGTCAATTAAGCTGGTAGCTGAAGAAGCGGAACCAATCGTAATCACATTTTCTTGAGATTTAGCTGTGTCTGCCCCGGTTATTGATTTAGCTGAATCTATAGAAGATAAATGTTTCAGCCATTCAACAAATGTGTGAGTTTGTGAACTATCAAATCCGGCAATAAATCCTTCTGCTGAGCTTTGGGTATACTCAATCAAATCCTCGTTTTTCTTGTTTTCTGCCGAAAGTAATTCAGGTTTTTGCTCAATTAATGATTCTGGGCTTGTGTTTAATACAAAATCTGATTTTACAGTTTCCTGATTGGTTTCAAGTAGAGTAGAATAATCAAGCTCCGATTTAGTTATTGCAGCTTGTGTCAAATATTCTTGCTGCAATTCCTCATCAAAAATTTCTTCTTTCAAAATTTCAACAAGCTCTGGTTTCAATTCAATTTCTTGAGCTTTATCAACTGTTTGAATTGTTTCTGGTATCTTAACTTCATCTTTAGCAAGTTGTGCTGTCGATTCTTCTATCTGTTTGTTTTCTATCTTGATAATTGGTTCAGACGATTCAACGATTGCAATTTCCTCTTTGCGCTCTACAACTGTTTTTTGTGTAATCAAATGGTACAGCACCCTTCGGTCCGTTGCATAAGTAGCAGTTATTTTCAACTGATTGTTGTAGTGAATGCTGTTTTGATTATGTAAACTTTTAGCATACAGTAAATGTGCAGTCTGAAAATACGGGAAATTTTTTACCAATTCAGCAAGCGAAACACCATCATTCCCTGATAATTTATCAGGTTGATCCATATATGCTATAAATTGATTCCTATTCATCTTTTTGTCAAGCTTTTAACTTTTGAAGTTTAACTTTAAACTTTCAAACTTTAAACTTTTCTTTATCTACCAATCATTCAGAGCCCGGTTAAAAATATCTTGCACAAGGTCTTTGTTGATCTCTGTGATCAAATTATCTTGAACAGCTGCAAGACTTTGTGTACTTGGATAATCAGCAAAACGTGAAAATGTTTGTTCAAAGTTTTTCTTCTCATCAAATGAACAAGTATATTTTACATTTACTGTAATTGTCAATCGATTTAATGCTGCCTGATCAGAACTTTGTATCGCAATTGGTAAAGTTACATAACCAATTACACTACCTTCAAAAGCAAGGTCGCCATCTTTATTTACAAGTCCTAAACGTGTTTGTGAGCTTAATTTATCACGTAATGCCTCTGTAAATGACTGGCTTAAAGTTGGTGGAGCAAGTGATGCATTATTTGGAAAATATTGCACTGAAACTGTTTTGGCTTCTGGTGGAATGGAAGCTCCTGTTACAGAATAATGCATTTTGCAACCTGTTAGAAAGGCAAAAGAAAATAATTCAAAAGTCAAAAGAAAAAAAATGATATACTTTTTTCTATTTATAGAACGATTTAAAAGAGAATTCATCTTAGCTTTTGATTTTAAACTTTGAACTTTGAACTTTGAACTTTAAACTTTGAACTTACTTTATTCCATATTCATTGATCTTCCTATAAAGGGTTCGCTCTGAAATACCTAATTCTTTTGCAGCATTTTTGCGCTTTCCTTTATGTTTTATAAGCGCCTTTTTAATCATATCCTCTTCAATTTCATGCAAGGATAAATTTTCTTCTGTAACTATTGTATGGATTGGAATTTCTTCTTTTCCAACAGAACGGATTCCTTCATTAATTCGAGATGAAGGTTTTATAAATCCGGGATTGCTAGTGTTATAACCCAATTGCAGCGGGGTTTCCGTTGCTCCAACTTCCGAATATAATTTTTTTATTAAAGGCGCATTCGCAGGATCAAAATCCTGGTTGAGTTGATTGTCATTTTCTACCAGATCAACAACAATTTTTTTCAAATCCTGCAAATCTTTTTTCATATCAAACAATACTTTATACAATAAATCTCGTTCGCTGAAATCTCCTCCTTGTGCAGTATTACTGATAACCATTGGTAATTGGGATGTTGCCTGTGGAGGCAAATAATTTCGCATTATTTCAGCATTAATTTCACGTTGTTTTTCAATCACCGAAATTTGTTCAGTAATGTTCTTTAACTGACGAACATTTCCGTGCCAGTAGTAATTGATTAACAATTGCTCCGCTTCTGAATCAAGCTTTATAGTTGGCATTCGATACTTAGCCGAAAAATCAGCTGCAAATTTGCGGAACAATAAAAAGATATCTTGCTGGCGATCACGCAATGAAGGCACAGTAATTGGCACAGTATTTAAACGATAATAAAGATCTTCTCTAAATTTGCCTTTTTCAATTGCCGTCTGAACATTAACATTGGTAGCTGCAACCACTCTTACATCTGTTTTTAAAACTTTTGAAGAACCCACTTTAATAAACTCACCACTTTCTAAAACACGAAGCAATCGCGCTTGCGTTGCTATAGGCATTTCAGCTACTTCATCCAAAAAGATGGTTCCTCCATTAGCAACTTCAAAATAACCTTTGCGTGCTTCATGTGCCCCGGTAAATGAACCTTTCTCATGTCCGAATAATTCTGAATCAATTGTGCCTTCCGGGATTGCTCCACAGTTAACTGCAATATACTGGCCATGTTTACGTGCACTTAAATGATGGATAATTTGAGGAAAAACTTCTTTTCCTGTTCCGCTTTCTCCGGTTATCAAAACTGTCAGATCAGTTGGTGCCACTTGCTTTGCAATGTCGATCGCTCTGTCAAGCAAAGGCGAACTACCAATAATTCCAAACCTGTTTTTTATTTCTTGAATAGTCATCTACGAATTACGAATTAATGCGAATTTTCAAATGTTTAAAATCATGATTAAAATTAGAGAATATACCGAATAAGAATTATATGTTGAACTCAAATAACTTACAATCGATGTTATTTCGACCGCAGGGAGAAATCTTTCCATAATAAAAAGATTCCTCACCCTTACAGGGATTCGGAATGACAGGAGTGTTTGAAAGAATAACAGACATATAAAAACTAATTAGATATAAGCACTATTATACACAAAAATCTCAATCTCTATCTAGGGCTAAGGAATTCGTACATTCGTACTAATTCGCAATTAGTAGATAGCTTTCCCAATCAAAGTAGCACTTGTACAATCTGTTGCAAGCACATTCACATAATCACCGGGTTTAAAATGTTCTTTCGGAAATACAACTGTTGTATTTTGTGAATTTCTTCCGGATAATTCATTGGAAGATTTTTTTGAAATTCGTTCTGCAAGCACTCTGTGAATTTTTCCAACACCTGATTTAGTGCGCTCTCCGGAATGTTTTTGCTGTAGATCAACGATCTCCCGCAACCTTCTTTTTTTTATTTCCTCTGGCACATCATCCTTATACTTGCGTTCTGCTAATGTTTTAGGACGCTCGCTATATGCAAACATATAAGCAAAATCATATTTTACCCATTCCATCAGTGACAAAGTATCTTTGTGGTCATCCTCTGTTTCAGTACAAAATCCTGTGATAGAATCTGTGGAAATGGCACAATCAGGAATAATTCTTCTAATCGCATTTATGCGCTCCATGTACCATTCACGGGTGTAACCACGATTCATCATTTCTAAAATACGTGAATTGCCCGACTGAACAGGTAAATGTACATAGTTACAAATGTTTTCATATTTATTCACCATATGTAAAACATCATCATTCATATCTTTCGGATGTGATGTGCTGAAACGTACGCGCAAGTCAGGGTTTACCAAAGCAACTTTTTCCATCAACTGAGCAAATGTGGTAGCATTTGTTAATTCTTCAATTGAAAGATTTTCTTTTTTTAATCCTCCTCCGCTCCATAAATAGGAATCTACATTCTGACCAAGCAAAGTAACTTCTCTGTAACCGGCCGCGAATAAATCGTGTGCCTCTTTCACAATTGTTTCAGGATCGCGGCTACGCTCACGGCCACGCGTAAAAGGCACAACACAAAATGCACACTTATTGTCACAACCACGTGTAATGCTTATAAATGCTGTAACTCCGTTAGAATCTAAACGAACAGGTGCAATATCTGCATAGGTCTCTTCCTTTGAAAGTAGCACATTTACTGCTTTTTGCCCGCTTTCTGCAATTTCAATTAATTCCGGTAAACTACGATATGCATCTGGTCCAACAACAATATCAACCAATTTCTCTTCTTCTAAAAATTTTGATTTTAATCGCTCTGCCATGCAACCTAGCACACCAATAATAAGATCAGGATTATTTTTTTTGATTTTTTTGAAATCAGTTAAACGCTTCCGAACTCGTTGTTCAGCACCTTCTCTGATAGCACATGTGTTTACAAATATTACATCCGCCTCAGTAAAATCAGTAGTAGTAGAAAAGCCTTCTTCTTTTAATATGGACGCAACAATTTCGCTATCCGAAAAATTCATCGCACATCCGTAACTTTCCAAAAATAATTTTCTCCCATTAGGATGAATTGGTTCCTCGATCAAAAGAGCCTCACCTTGCTTACTTTCATCAATTATTTTATTCTCACTCATTTTTTATTTTATATTTGCCCCCCTTAATTTGTAGGGGGAGATAAAATTGGGAGTACAAAGGTAATTAAAATAAATGGGTGACATTATGGCGTATTTCCTTTTGTGATTTTTTTTTAAAATTCCTATA
>JAHEYA010000434.1 GCA_023251855.1 Bacteroidota bacterium | reverse complement strand
TTAATCAAGAGAATATGGCTAGAGAAAAATTACTTGCCATTGAAATGTCGAAACTTAAAAAGTATAACGATTCATCAGCTCAGGCTAGCCATGATAAAATGATGAAGGATTATAAAAAACTGGAAGAGAGCGGAGATCTAACTTATAAATCCCTTGAAGATTCTAAGAAATGGAGTCCATCGGTTAAGTTAAATTGCAAAATCACAACCTTCAAAGGAGATATAACAATTTTTAAACTAGATGGTTCCAAGATAAAACTGAATGAAAACAAAACAGTCGACCTTTCGCCTGGTGATTGGATTGCAACAGGTAAGGACAGTCGACTAAAACTACATTACGCGCTTGACAAAGGCGGGAAAGATATTATTTTAGGTCAGGGATCAATCGTTACAATAGTTACTAACGAAGAAGGAGACAATGTGCCGAAGTTACAAACAGGAAAATTATACGTAACAAACAACTTAGTTGATGACCTTTCGGCCATTGCAAATGAGGAAATAAATAGTTTGGATAATGAATTGAAAATAGTTCAATCAAAAATGAAAAAAAAATTTGAAGTTAGAACACCAGTCGCTATTTGTGCGGTAAGAGGCACCACTTTTATTATATCCCAAGACTCCCTTGTTGGTTCGGAAATTACTGTAACAGAAGGGGCAATCAATTTAACCGGATTATTGATGGAGCAAACTATTTCTATAGAATCTGGATATAAAGGTATAGTAAAACCAGGAGGGGAAATTTTAGGTCCTATTCAAATAAAAGAAAATGAAATTGTGAAGTGGTGGGAAGAGTAACAACGAAAGATTGCTTGAATAATCTATCCACAAACAAATACAAGTACGATGCCGAAAATTAACTGAATAAAGGGAAAATTGTAGGTCTTTGCAATTAAAGGTCAATCGGTGACTTTTTTATTCCTTTTTAAACTGCTGATACAGGGCTTTTATGGTTCCGACCTTATCTTTTTTTATCATTTTAACAAACTCTGCAGCTTGCGGATGAACATCATGATGCTTTTCGCTCCATGAAATTATTTCTACAAGTACCGGAATTAACTCGATCCCTTTTGATGTGAGTTTATAAAGAACTTTTGCTTTGCTTTCAGGATGTTTATGCTTTGATATAATGCGAAAGCATTCAAGTATCGCCAATCTATCAGCTAATATATTTGTTGCGATACCTTCTCCGGCTTCAAGAAAGTCACCATAGGTACTCCTTCCTTTAAAAACCATGTCCCTTATAATAAGAAGAGACCATTTATCCCCAAAAATATCAAGAGCGGTACTTAGTGGACAATCTGACCTGAATTTGACTTTTTTCTTCTTCACGAAACAAAATTATTAAAATTACTTGCAAATAACAAGTAGTTTTATTTTATTTGTACTTGCAAATAAGAAGTATTTAATATTTAATTGAAATAATATTTGAAAGATGAGTAAACTACAAGCACGCAATGAAGCCCAAATTAATGCACCTATTGGGAGCGTTTGGGCAATAATTACAGATATAAACCAACTTCATAAAATAAATCCCGGAGTTATAAAAGCAACCGGCAGAATGGATAAGCAAGGCGAAACAAGAACTTGCGAAATGGAAAATAAAGGTAGAAAAGGCACTATGATTGAAAAACTTATTGAATTAGTTCATGAGAAAAAAACTGTTTGGGCTATTGAAAATGATACAATGGGAATGGCCAAAATGCTTAATGATCCCCGATTTTGTTTCTATCTCGAAAAAATCAGTGATAGCAAAACCAAAATAATAAATGAATCCTATTATGAACCTGCCACTTTCATTGCAAAAATAATGAACTTCCTGATGATGAAAAAAATGATGGGAAAGATCCAAAATCAGATTCTATCCAATATAAAAACCTTAGCTGAAAAATAACATAATATGAGAAAGATTGCCAACGAAATAACTATTGACAGCAACATCGAAAAAATTTGGGAAATTTTGTCTAATCCTGAGATGTTAGACCAGTACGATCCAACAGTAAAAAAATCGTCCTTAATTTCAATTGAGAAAACTGGCTTGGGGGCAAAACGTAAAGTAGATATGCAGGACGGAAAAAATTGGTTTGAAGAAAAAATAACAGAATTTAAACCTAATCAATTACTTACATATCAACTTACTGATTGCTCTTTTCCAATCAATGGATTAAAGCATTCCTACTCATTTGAAAAAGTAGGAACACAAACTAAAGTGAAACAGCTAATGGAATACACTGTAAAATTTGGGGTTCTTGGTAAATTGCTGGATGCACTGATGATTCGGAAACAAACAGATAGTGGAATTAAAAAATTCTTTTTAGGGTTGAAACAATTTGCGGAAAAACAATAAATTGACTTATGGCATTTAATGAAAAATTAGCCGACAGAATTCGTGAAGCTTTGGAAAATGTTCCGAACGTAAATGAAAAATTTATGTTTGGCGGAGTTTGCTTTATGGTAAACGATAAGATGTGTGCTGGTGTTGTTAAAGATGAAATGATGTGTCGGATCGACCCTGTAATGGATGAAACAGTTCTTGAAATGAATGGCTGCAGACGCATGGATTTCACCCATAAACCAATGAAAGGGTATGTTTTTATCAGTGATGAAGGTATGAAAACAAAGAAAGCCTTTGAATATTGGATTAGTTTATGCTTGGAATTTAACTCCAAAGCTAAAGCAAGTAAAAAAAAGCCTAAAAAGAATAAATAGGGCTTCAGATAAAATATCTCAGCTAATTTTCAAAGAAGTCATTGTCAGAGAACCAGCTACCGGCTTATCATTAAAGAGTGTTATTTTTTCATTATTTTC
>JAHEYA010000433.1 GCA_023251855.1 Bacteroidota bacterium | reverse complement strand
CTTAATGGACTGCTTGGTTTTGTTCTTTGTGTTTTAGCAGGAATTATTTTCACAAGATTTAAAGAGAAACGCTGAACCAATTACCTACTTAGAGGTTGTTTAAAGTTGTTAAAACTTAAATACATCCAACATAATTTTTAGGGTAATGTCATTTCGACCGCAGGGAGAAATCCTTTCTCCCTGCGGTCGAAATGACATATAAAACAAATTATGAATAAAATTTAAACAACCTCTTAAGGTGCAACCAAATTGATAGCAATGGTGGCATAAAACGGACTGGTAAGTTTGTTTTCCATCAGATATGTTTTAGTGCTAAATCCTTTGTAAACATCACCATCATCAATATTAAATTTTGTATTAATGCGGTAACCTGCTTGTAGTGACAGCCAAATGAATTTATAAAGAGAACGTTCATAAACAACTCTCACTCTTAGCTCTGACCTTTTTAGTTCTAACTGTTTATAGGCGATTCCGGGATTGTTCTTCATCAAATTTCCTAAGTAATAAGAATTTCCTTCCGACATAAAACCACACAATAAAATATTTTTTGGATTTACAGTATAACGAACTGCTAAACGTGCAGGCAATAAAGATTCAATACCCCACTTACGATTTGGAAAAGTATAATTGTAAAGCAATACCGGTAAATAAGCTAGCTCTCCACCACGGTAGGTACGGCTTAGTCCTATAGCAATTTGTCGCCTTTCATGAGGTTTATAACCTATCAAAAGTGCTGAAGATATTTTAGTAGTTGATAGGTCTTGAAACTGGCTGAAATTATAATCACCACTCAAATCAAAATTACTTTGGTTCAATAAAAAACAAGTTGCATTAAGCGGAATAAAAATAGCATAGCTTGCGCCCATACTGCGCAACCCATTGTCATTAAGGTTTTTCGGCAATGGGGCTAGAGGTGTAGCGTCTGAAAAATTATATTTATTTTCCAAATAACTAAGACCAAGAATAACCATACATCTCTTTTTAGTAAGTACAGGAACATTTGCAGCTACTCTCAAACCTTGATTGTAATTGATATTGCTTTTTTCATTGCCACCTAATGTATTGTTTAATAAAGCGGAGGGTGTAGTTTCATTATTAACGGATAATGTATTAGTGGCCTGGTAATCGTACCCTATAGAAAGTATTTTAAAAGGGCTACTGCAGGATACTTTTAATGTGCAATACTTTTTTGTTGAGCTTGTATCATTTTGAGCAGAAAGAAAGCTCGAACTTGCTGAAAATACAATTGAAAACAAGTAAATTAATAAGTGAATCTGTCGCATTTTTTTTAGTTCTTTATAATATTCATTTCTTTAATAAGATTTTTTGCACCACCAAATTTATCAATCATAAATAAAACATAACGAATATCGCAAGAGATAGTACGTTTATAATTGCTATCAAAATAAATATCACCACTCATTGCTTCCCAGTTACCATCAAATGCCAGTCCTACCAACTCCCCATTTCCATTGATAACAGGGCTGCCGGAATTGCCCCCTGTAATGTCATTATTGCTAATAAATGCAACGTGCATTTCGCCATTATCAGCATATTCGCCAAAATCTTTTCTAACATATAATTCTTTTAATTTGGCAGGAACATTAAATTCAAACTCCTTCGGATTTTCTTTTTCCATTACACCTTTCATTGTTGTGAAGTAGTTATAATCAACTCCATTTTTTGGAGAATAAGATTTTACACTCCCATACGTTAAACGAAGCGTACTGTTTGCATCCGGGTAGAAGTTTTTTGTTGGTTGCATTTCCATTAAAGCCTTAATGTATTTGCTTCCTTCACTAGTATTGATCTCGGTAAATTCATCAATATGCGATTTTATCTTTTCTGCAAAATTGTTATAACAAGCTTTAGCAAAGGCAAAGGCAGGGTCTTTTTGTAATTTTTTTAAGTTTGGTTTTTCCAAAAATTTAGTCAAAAGTTCTTGAGAAGTAAAAAAACTTTTTTTGAATACGGCTTGCGCAAATTTTTCAAATGTTTCTTTATTTGTTTTGTCTTTGTACTTTTTCAGAATATTGACCATGTATGCAGGCTGCTGATTAAGTGAAATATTTTCGAAATAAAGTTGACTGATTGCAGAAAGTATTCTTTCTTCAGCGGGAGCATTAAATGAGCTGTAAAACTCTTTAGCATCAATTTTCATTGCATCCACACATCGTTTAATGTCGGCAGGGTCGGGCTTTTCGGAAGACAAGATTTTTTCGAGCCAAAAATATTTCATTGCGGTTGAGAGTATGGCAGAGCCCATAATACCTTCCCTAAAGTAAGTTGCGTGCAATGCATAGATATTGTAATCCTTGTAGGCTTTTTCATAATTTGGAAGTATCGATGCATATTGAGGTTTATTTTTTGCCCATTCAGTAAATTGTTTTTCAAGAGCCACTTTTTCATCTACTACTTTCAATCGTTTGAGCTGTTCTGTTTGACCGATATAATATTTCCAATAGTTTGAAATGTGTGCGTAATTAGACGATAGCAATAAACGTACACTATCACTTTTATTCATTTCTTTTTTCCATTCAGTTAAACGGATATCACGTAATGCAACAATAGCCGGGTTTATTTTGTCGACAGCCAATTTAATTCCGAATGAATTTTCGTAACGATTCGTACGACCCGGAAAACCATAGATCATCGTGTAATCGCCTTCTTTAAGACCTTTGATAGAAATATTTAAAAATTGTTTTGGTTTATAAGGCACATTATCTTTTGAATAAGGAGCCGGAGCATTATCTTTATTCGCATAGATGCGGAACATCGAAAAATCAGCCGTATGTCGTGGCCATATCCA
>JAHEYA010000432.1 GCA_023251855.1 Bacteroidota bacterium | reverse complement strand
AATGCAGCACCAGTTGTGTTAACCGGAGGATTACCTGCCGGAGGAACCTATTCCGGACCAGGTGTAAGTTCCGGTTCGTTTGACCCTTTAGTAGCAGGCATTGGCGATTTCACAGTTACCTATTCGTATACTGATAATGGTGGCTGCACTAATACTGCCGCGCAGAATATACATGTTGGGCATCCAATGACAACAGGAGTAAATGGTACTGATATTTTATCCGGAATGGTTTTATATCCAAACCCTACTTCCGGAAACGTTACATTGGAAACATCACTTATGAAGGATGAAGTTGTAATTGTTGAAGTAATGAGTTCCATAGGGCAACAAGTGTTTACAGAGACTCATAATTTTGTTTCAGGAAACAATAAATTATTTCTTACCCTTGATGGTAAGGCAAAAGGAATTTATTTTGTAAAAGTGAAAACATCATCCAACATTCTTGTTCAGAGAATTGTTAAGAGGTAATAGTATTCGATTGCAAAAATTAATACATTTGCCATCCTTAACTACTGATATGTAAAATGTAAAATGGCAGATGTAAGATGGTTAAAAGCCAATCGCAAAGCCAAACCCTACATTTTCCATTTCACGTCTTACATTTAACATAACACTTTTAAGCCATCAATTATTTAATTGTGAACAAAAACAAGTATTATTATTTATTTTTTGCCTTAACCCTATTGTTTTCTGCTTGTAGCAGCGATTTGGATGTAACCGGCAAATATAAAGAAACAATGGTGGTTTATGGTTTATTGGATCAATCAAAAAGTTTTCAATACATAAAAATAAACAAGGCTTTTTTGGGGCAAGGGAGCGCCTATGAATATGCCAAAATAAAAGACTCTACACAATTTGTAAATTCATTAACCGTAAAACTGAAGCGGCTTTCAGATGGTGTTGAATTTAATTTGGCTCCTGATAATTCAATGCCGAAAGATCCCGGAACCTTTTATTCTTCTGATCAGCAGAATGCAATTTATTCAATTAACTCCATTGGTGCCGCAGCATTAAATACGAACAGCCAGTATCGTTTAACCATTTTAAATAATGAAACAGCTACTCAGGTGACCGCACAAACATCATTGATCAATGATGCTACTTTTACCGGTAGCATAGCCACTTCTCAAACTTTTGGGTTTATTCTGCCGAGTAATGCTAATTTTATGTTCCAGGTGAGATGGAACAGTGGGCTAAATGCAAAGATTTATCAGCTGGTTGTTCGTTTTAACTATATTGATTCAACAATAAGTGGCAATACACAGCAAAAGTTAGATTGGATTTTTCCTCAACAAAGTACAGAAAATTTGATGGGAGGGCAGGAAATGAAAAATGATTTTCTCGGCCAGGGTTTTTTGCAGTTTGTAGGAAATCAATTAACTAACCCGGCAGGTTTAATAGCCCGAAGAGCTCTAAAGATAGATCTTTTTTTGATTGCAGGAGGCGATGAAATAAATACCTTCATGGAGGTAAATAAACCCTCAACAAGTCTTGTTCAGGAAAAACCAAGCTATACTAATATTAGCAATGGTTTAGGGGTTTTCTCATCTCGTTACAGAAAAGCCCCGCTTTCAAAACCATTGAATAAAGCAAGTTTGGATGAACTCAGCTGTGGGCAGTATACAAAGAGTTTGAAATTTTTGGATTATTCAGGAGCTGTTTGCCAATAATACAATCCCCTCCCCTGTCGCTTTGTCACACTTTACATCTGCCACGCCATTGTTGCACTTTTTTTATGCCATAATTTCGGCTTAAAGCCGATGGCACAATCATTGAAAATGGCAAAACGTGAAATTAATAATCATTAAAAAACAAATAAAATGAGTAAAATAATTGGTATAGATTTAGGAACCACAAACTCTTGTGTTTCGGTAATGGAGGGCAATGAGCCGGTTGTTATTCCAAATAGTGAAGGAAAACGTACCACACCATCAATTGTGGCATTTGTAGAAAATGGTGAACGGAAAGTGGGTGACCCTGCAAAACGTCAGGCAATAACCAACCCCACAAAAACGGTTTATTCAATTAAACGTTTTATGGGTCATACGTTTGAGGAAGTTTCAAAAGAAGTTGTTCGTGTACCCTACAAAGTGATAAAAGGTGACAATAACACCCCCCGCGTACAAATTGATGATAGAAAATATACTCCACAGGAGATCTCTGCGATCATTTTGCAAAAAATGAAAAAAACAGCTGAGGATTATCTTGGGCATGAAGTAACGGATGCAGTTATTACTGTTCCGGCATATTTTAACGATGCGCAACGTCAGGCTACCAAAGAAGCAGGTGAAATTGCAGGGTTAAAAGTAAAACGAATTATCAATGAGCCAACAGCTGCTGCATTGGCTTATGGGCTTGATAAAAGAGGAAAAGAAATGAAAATTGTAGTGTTCGATTGTGGTGGTGGCACACATGATGTTTCTGTTCTTGAGCTTGGTGACGGTGTGTTTGAAGTTAAATCAACAGATGGTGATACTCACCTTGGTGGTGATGATTTCGATCATAAAATTATTGACTGGTTGATCTCTGAATTTAAATCAGAAAATGGTATTGACCTGTCGAAAGACCCAATGGCATTGCAACGTTTAAAAGAAGCTGCTGAAAAAGCGAAGATAGAATTATCCAGTTCTGCTCAAACAGAAATCAATCTTCCTTACATTATGCCTGTTGATGGAATTCCAAAACATTTGGTTCGCACCTTAACAAAAGCAAAGTTTGAACAATTGGTGGATGATTTGATTAAACGCACTATCGAACCATGTAAAACAGCTTTAAAAAATGCAGGACTAAGTGTAACTGATATTGACGAAATTAT
>JAHEYA010000088.1:1125-8378 GCA_023251855.1 Bacteroidota bacterium | reverse complement strand
GGTTTTCTGCCGGTAATTACTTCATATAATAAAAACATAACATGTCCTCCATCCAAAGCAGGAATCGGTAATACATTCATTATCGCCAAAACAATACTTAAAAAAGCAGTAAAGGCCCAAAAGCGTTCCCAATCCCAAGAAGTGCTGTAAGCGCTTCCAATGGCCATAAACCCACCCAATTGTTTATGTGCATCTTTTACCGTAAAAAGAACTTTAAACTGTTTGATATAGCTATCAAATGTTTCATAAGCTTTATGCACACCAGCCGGGAATGATGCAAAGAAACCATACTGAATGGTTTCCATTTTAAAATAATTTCTTGCCGGTTTGGGGAAGAAACCAAGTGTTGCATTTTCGCTAACAACAGCTTGTAATTTTACAGTATCATTTTTTCTTAAAACAAAAAGTGAAATCGGTAAATTCCTATTATTTTTAAGTGTTTTGGTAACATCCTGAAAAAAGGGAGTTGAAGAGTTATTTATCCCAATTATCTTATCCCCTTTTAGCAGTCCGGCTTTTGCAGCAGCTGTACCTATGAGAACAGAATCCACTTCACAAGGGAACCTTGGTTCAACAAGGGTATACTTGTATTTGATAATATCACTTAAATCATCTTCAGTAACTGCTATTTCTATTTTTTGATTGTTACGTTCGGCTTGTATGCTTTTTGCTTTGTTGATCAGTACTTCATACTGGACTTTATTGATACTTTCAACAGGTTTATTATCTACAGAAAGAATATTATCGCCATCACGTAAACCCATTTGGTAAGCAAGCGTATCAACAGCTACTCCATTAGTAGCATTTTTAGTTGGGAGAAATTCTTCTCCCCAAGCAAACAGCACCATTGAATAAATAAGGATTCCGAGAATGACATTCACTGTAACTCCGCCCAGCATAATGATTAACCGTTGCCATGCCGGTTTTGAGCGAAACTCCCATGACTGCGGAGGCAATTTCATTTGCTCTTTATCCATTGATTCATCGATCATTCCGGCAATTTTAACATACCCGCCTAAAGGCAGCCAGCCGATACCATATTCGGTATCCCCTTTTTTATATTTGAAAACGGAGAACCATGGATCAAAAAACAAATAGAATTTTTCTATTTTGGTTTTGAACAATTTGGCAGGAATGAAATGTCCCAACTCATGCAATACGATGAGTATTGAGAGACTTAAAATAAATTGTGCGGCTTGTGTTAGTACTCCCATAGGTTCTAAAAGCCTCACCCCTTCATCCCCTCTCCAAAGGAGAGGGGGGAGGTGTTAGCTACGTTCATTGTTCTTATATTTTTTGCTACCCAAAATTTTAAATCATCTCAGCAGCAACTATTCTTGTTTCTTTATCGGTTTCAACATAATCAACATATGTTGGATTACCAATAAAATTAATTGTTTGCAAACATTTTTCTACCAAGTCACTCATCTGCAAAAACCCAATTTTATCTTTTAAAAAAGCATCTACTGCAATTTCGTTCGCTGCATTCAACACACAAGGGGCATTACCCGCTTTGTTCAAGGCTTCAAAAGCGAGTGCAAGGTTACGAAATGTTTTTGTATCTACTTGTTCAAAAGTTAAAGAGGGATAATTGAGAAAGCTAAAGCGAGGAAAATTCGATTTCATTCGCTGAGGATAACCTAATGCGTATTGTATTGGTAATTTCATATCCGGCAGTCCCATTTGGGCTTTCATGCTACCGTCTACAAACTGAACAATAGAATGTATGATACTTTGCGGGTGAATGATCACATCAATCTGTTCGGGCTTCAAACCAAACAACCATTTGGCTTCGATAACCTCTAATCCTTTATTCATCAATGATGCAGAGTCGATAGTTATTTTTGAACCCATTTCCCAGTTGGGATGTTTTAATGCTTGTTCTTTTTTTATGTTGGTCAAAAATGATTTGTCTTTACCTCTGAATGGTCCTCCGGAAGCGGTTAAATAAATTTTCTCTACGGGATTATGAAATTCTCCGGCAAGGCATTGAAAAATTGCGGAGTGTTCAGAATCAACAGGATAAAGGTTTACACCATTTTCTTTAGCAAGACTTGTAACCAGATCACCCGCTACAACTAAGGTTTCTTTATTAGCAAGAGCAATTTGTTTTCCGGCTTTAATTGCTGATATAGTAGATTCGAGGCCGGCACAACCAACAATGGCAGCAAGAACTATGTCAATACTTTCCAATTGAACGATTTCTGAAATTGCTTTATAGCCTGCAAACACTTTGATATCATAGTTGAGCAAGGCTTCTTTTACATGCAGGTATTTGTTTTCATCAGCAATTACCACAGCATTGGGATTAAATTCAATTGCCTGATTAATGAGCAGATCGGCATTACCTTTAGCAGTAAGCACCTCCACAGTAAAAGAATCGGGATTAGCCCGGATAACATCTAAGGTTTGAGTACCTATAGAGCCAGTTGAGCCAAGTATTGCAATATTTTTTTTCTTTTTTGACATTTTAAATTTATATCAATACCTATTATTAATTGGTCCATTTTCTTGGACCTCACCCCCAACCCCTCTCCGAAGGAGAGGGGAGGGTTTGACAAAAATATATTAAGAAATGGTATTACATCACCCTTTGCAAAGTACTCAAAACACCATATAATCCTGCGGATCAATTGGGTTTCCGTTGTACCACAATTCAAAATGTAAATGTGGACCGGAAGTTTGTTCACCTGAATTACCAATGATTGCAATAGCTTCACCTGCTTTTACATAATCGCCAATTTTTTTAAGCAATACTGAATTATGTTTGTATACAGAAATTAAATTATTGGTATGTTGAACGGAAATAGTATAACCTGTTTCCGATGACCAGGTTGCTATAATAACAGTTCCATCAAGAGTAGTTTTTATTGCTTCGTTTTCAGGTCCAACAATATCGATACCATAATGCTGTTCACCGGATTTAAAAGAATTTGAAACAATTCCTTTTAGAGGAGTAAAAAAGGAGAAGTTAGTAATCCCATTTTTGTTTGTAACTGTTTCAGCTGAAAGACTATATTGGTCTTGTGATTCAACGGTCTTTCGTAATGTTTCTTCATTTTTAGAAGCATCCATTTTTATTTTGTTGTACTCTTTATTTTTATTAGGCCGGTTTTGTGAACTATCCACCTTTATATGGCCACGAAGCACATTGTTGATGTTTTCCAGAAAAGCATTTTTTTCGGCCAATGATTTTTCAATTGAGGTACTTTTATAAGTAAGGTTGACCAGATCTCTTTTTAAACCAGCATTAGCATAGCCTGGAACATATTCCCGCAAAGGGGTAAAAGCGATAAGAGATGTTACCAGCATAGTCATAACAATGGTGACAGAGCCAAGTAAAATAAATAGACCCAAGGGAGTAAGCCGTAACGAAAACTTTTCTTCAAAAGTATCGTCATTCATTACTACCAATCTGTATTGATTACGCAGGCGTTTTAAAAATTCAGCTTTCCAATCCTTTTTTTCGGTCATATAGCTTGCGAATATCGGGATTTTTTTTGGAAAAAGCGGGATGGTAAATATGATCTCAGCGGAGGAACCAAATCGGGAAAGAAATTTTGTTTATTCAATCTGTCAGGTTAAAAAACTTGACAAGTTATGTTGTTATGGAACAACCGGTATTTCATTAGTAGAAACCACATTACTTTTGTTGCCTGCCCTATCGGTTAATGTGATTTCAAATTTAACAATTGAATGAGGGCCAAATATTGGTGCTGCTCTTAATTTTATTTTAATTTGACCATCTAAAGCCTTGTATTGGCCATCCGGTGTTATATCAGGAACACGATAACTATAAAATAAAGTATCAAAATGTGATGTACCAACAGAAGAATCAACAGGTAAAAAAATTCCACCCGGACCTTTATACAAATATTTCATTTTAAGATCATCAGGAGAGGTTTTATCCGTTAAAGGATGTCCGATATCACCATCACCATCTTTAAACTTGATGAAACAGTCGGCAGAATCATGACCATAGGTAATGAATTTTTCAAATTCGATGGCAGGTTGTGGTGGAAAATTTTTTTCCCTAACACATGAAGCCGCCATAAACAGAATGAGAATAGAAAAAAGTAAACTGCTTTTAAAATGTTTCATTAATTATGAATGGGAACATAAAATTATTAATTATTTTTGGGCAAAGCAAATGAGACAAGCGAATAACGAATCTATAACGCTTACGCCAAAGCTTCAGCGTAGGCGCTACGAATTTACGAATCTTAAAGTTCGTAAACTAATAACAAAAATTCAATTAATCGAAAATTCTACCTCAAAACCGAGAATTGATACCATTTTTAGTATCAATACCTCTGCTAAATTCAAGCAGGTGGCGCTGGATATTTTTAGTTTTCAATACAAGAATAACGAGATTTACCATGATTTTGTTGTTGCTTTAAAAATTAATACTGATAAAATTGTTGCGCTTGAACAAATTCCCTTTTTACCAATTGAATTTTTTAAAACACACAGGGTTGTTACAAATTCTGAGGCGAAAGAGAAAGAAACAAGAGATGAGAAAGAATTTACAAGTAGTGGCGAGATAAAAAGCAAACACTATGTAAGTGATATTACAATTTATGAAAGGAGTTTTCGAAAAGGGTTTGAACATTTTTACGGAAACATTGAAAACTACAGTATTTTAGCTTTGCTTCCCTCCTATCTTGAACGAGAGGGTTCTTCATTAATTTATATGGTTGAAGATCTTATAAAAAAAAGCAAACACTCTTCCAGTGGCTTTTATTTAAACAACTTTGATGAGTTGATTCTGAAATTAAAAGAGTTAGAATCAAAAAATCAAAACACTCTTTTATTAGGTGTTACTTATGCATTGCTTGATCTGATTGAGAATCAAAAATTTGAATTAAGAAACACCATCGTTATGGAAACCGGTGGTATGAAGGGAAAACGCGAAGAAATAGTTAGAGAAGAATTACATACTATTTTATGTAAAGGTTTTGGAGTTGATAAAATTCACAGTGAATATGGGATGACAGAGATTTTATCACAGGCTTATTCAAAAGGTGAAGGGATTTTTAATTGTCCGGCTTGGATGAAAATTTTAATACGAGATACAAATGATCCTTTTTCATATTTGCCTTGTAAAAGAACCGGAGGTATAAATATTATTGATCTTGCAAATATTAATTCCTGTTCCTTTATTGCAACACAAGATCTTGGAAAAATCTATTCTGATGATTCTTTTGAAGTGTTGGGAAGGTTTGATAATAGTGATATCAGAGGTTGTAACTTAATGATTGAATAATTAAATTAATGAAAGTAAGCGGTTTTACAATTGTTCGTAATGCAATAAAATTCGATTATCCAATTGTGGAAGCAATCAATTCTATTCTTCCAATTTGTGATGAAGTAGTTGTAGCTATTGGCAAATCGGAAGATGGGACTTTGGAATTAATAAAATCCATAAAATCAGATAAAATAAAAATCATTGAAACCATTTGGAATGATGCTTTACGCGAAGGTGGTCATGTGCTTGCTGATGAGACCAACAAAGCATTTGCTGCAATTTCGCCAGATAGCGATTGGGCATTTTATATACAGGGCGATGAAGTTATTCATGAAAAATATTTGATGGCGATTAAAAGCGCTATGCAAGAATACACAAGTGATAAGCATATTGAAGGCTTGTTATTTAACTATACCCATTTTTATGGATCGTACGATTTTGTGGGTGATTCCAGGCGATGGTATAGAAATGAAATACGTATTGTGCGGAATGACAAAAGCATTTCATCTTATAAAGATGCGCAGGGATTTCGCAAAAATGGGAAGAAACTTAACGTAAAAGCAATAGCAGCAAGTGTTTATCATTATGGTTGGGTAAAACCACCGGAAGCACAGCAAGCCAAACAACAAACTTTTCATAAACTCTGGCATACAGATGAGTGGATGAAACAAAATATTCCACAGGCAAATAAATTTGATTATACTGCAATTGATTCATTGGAGCGCTTTAGAGGAACTCATCCTTTAGTGATGAAAGAACGTATTGAAAAAATGAATTGGAAATTCTCATTTGATCCAACCAAAAAAAAATTGTCGTTTAAACTTAAAGCGCTTATGTTTGTTGAGAAAAAAACGGGTTGGAAAATTGGTGAGTATAAAAATTATAAAATTGTTTAGTATGGGTTTTCTCGCAAGGACGCAAAGACGCAACACACACGCATCCCTTCTTCATGTGGCGAGGGGTGTATATTCTTATAAACAGTTGACTATTTTGATTTTAGTTTTCGGCATTATTTTTCAATCCTGCTCTTCGGGAGCAGACTCTAAAAAGGTTAATAACACAGCTCTTCCCTCTCTAACCAAAGAGGCTAAGGCAGTAGATGAATTTCTTAAAGGGCAGGTGATTGACAATGTAATTTGTAAAAGTGATGCATCACAAACGTATTCGATGTATTTGCCAAGCAGTTATTCTCCAGTGAAAAAACATCCCGTTATTTATGTATTTGATCCTCATGGTGATGGGCGTTTACCGGTTTTTAAGTATAAAGAGTTAGCAGAACAATATGGTTTTATTATGATCGGTTCCAACAATTCTAAAAATGGAACAACTTGGGAAGAATCACAACAAATAGCCACTAAATTATTTGCAGATGCGGGGAACCGCTTATCAATAAATACACATCGAATATATGTATTAGGCTTTTCGGGTGGTTCACGAGTTGCAAATGCACTAACAATTATTAATGGTTCGATTGAAGGAGTAATTTGTTGCGGTGCAGCTTTGCCGGCAGCAAATAGCAAGACCCCGCGTAGTAATTATTCCTTTATTGGAATAGTGGGAACATCCGATTTCAATTATACAGAAATGAAAAAATATGATCTGGTGGATCTTGCCGGGCACAATGTTAAACATACATTACTCACATTTGAGGGCAAACATGAATGGCCTGCCAAAGATATTATGGATGAAGCCTTTTGGTGGTTAGAGCTTAACGAAATGCGAAAAAACAACTCCGCTAAAAATGAGCAATTAATTGTGAGTCGTTTTCAGCTGTTGTTAAAAGAGCTGAATCAATATCAACAAAAAAAACTACCGTTTGAAGTTTATAATTTATGCAGAAAAACTATTACGTTTTATGATGGTTTGGCAGATCTTACTCCATTTTACACTGCTTACAAATCCACTCAAACGAATTCTGAAATTGACAAAGAATTAAAAAAAGAGGAAGCCGAGTGGGGAGAAGAAGAAAAGCTGAAACAAGAGTATTTAAAAGCTTTACAAACTC